>JBCCXG010000059.1:0-15847 GCA_039191945.1 Bacteroidota bacterium | reverse complement strand
TCCCCATCGGAGAAAGCATCTGTGATTTGCGCCCAAGATGCCCAGGGAAGAAGGACCCAAAATGTAAGGATAGCAGTTTTGAACATCGGTTTTCTGGGATTCCGAACTGATAAAATTAGTAGTTTTGCGTCCCTTCAGTGCCGGACAGCAAATTATTAAGCTGTTAAACTCGTAAACTGGGACTGCAGGCAATTCACAGCCATACGACTAAGACAATGAAACTTGCAATTGTAGGAGCAACCGGATTGGTAGGACAGGAAGTCCTCAAAATCCTAGAAGAACGTAATTTGGACTACTCTGAACTGATTCCCGTGGCCTCGGCCCGATCGGTGGGTAAGACAGTCACTTGTAAGGGTAAAGAGTGGAAGGTCGTGAGCATGGAAGACGGTTTGAAGACTAAACCTGATGTTGCCATCTTTTCTGCAGGAGGCTCGACCTCCCTGGAGTGGGCGCCGAAATTCGCGGAAGCTGGGACGATCGTTATTGATAACTCCTCAGCATGGAGGATGGACCCGGAGAAGCGTTTGGTGGTTCCTGAGATCAACGGTAAAGATCTACGAATCGATGATCGCATCATTGCCAACCCCAATTGTTCGACCATACAAATGGTGCTGGTGCTAGCACCGCTGCATGAAAAGTACCGAATCAAGCGGGTTGTAGTATCTACCTACCAATCAGTCACTGGCACTGGCAAAGAGGCGGTTGAGCAAATGACGAATGAGCGCAAGGGCGTAGATGGCCCCAAGGTATACCCACACGCCATTGACCAAAATGCGTTGCCCCACATTGACATCTTCTACGACAATGGCTACACCAAAGAGGAAATGAAGATGGTCAATGAGACCAAGAAAATACTGAATGATGACACGGTGGCGGTCACCGCGACATGCGTGCGCATCCCCGCGGTTGGCGGCCACGCCGAGGCGGTCAATATTGAGTTTGAAGAAGAGTTTGACCTTGATGAGTTACGCGGGATCATTGCACAAACGGAAGGTGTAGTCATAGAGGACGATCCCCAAAACAATGTCTATCCGATGCCCATCACAGCGCATGGCAAAGACGAGGTCTTTGTTGGTCGGATACGTCGGGACGAGACGCAGGCTAAGACCGTGAATCTTTGGATCGTAGCTGACAACTTGCGCAAAGGCGCCGCCACGAATGCCGTGCAAATTGCCGAATACATGGTGGAGCGAAGTTTGGTCTACTAGTCGATATCTGGTTCTTCGAAAACAGGAGTGAACTGGAAAGTCTGGGCATCGAATAGCCCTTTGTCACTTAGTTTTAGCTCGGGAATCACCAGTAGAGCAAGGAAAGACAAGGTCATGAATGGGGCGTGCAATTTGCCTCCAAGCCTTTCTTTGACGAAATGATTCATCTCGGTGTAAGCCTTAGCCACTTCGTCGCCATCGTCGATGGACATGAGTCCAGCTACGGGCAACGCAATTTGATGATGCCATTCGCCGTCCACGGCAGAGATGCCCCCTTGTGTTTGGATGACGGCGTTCACGGCCCGGCAAAGGTCTTCATTATTGGTGCCTACGGCGATGATGTTATGTGAATCGTGTGCAACCGAAGAGGCGATTGCTCCCCGCTCCAAGCCAAAGTTGCGCACCAGAGCAAAGGAGGGCTGTTCGTGGATATACCGATTCACCACCGTAAGTTTCAGTACGTCCTGTTCGATACTGGTTTGTGACTTCTCGTCAAGCAGGTTGGAGTCTAGCCAACCGGACTGGGTGATGAGTTGAGCCTCCTCGACTTCAATCACTTTTGCATGTTTTCCCTCGATGGCCAACACGAAATCCTGCGGCTGTCGTGGTTTCGCATTGAAGTTGTTGATAATATGGCTGCTACTACGAGCGATAAGGCTTTTGCCATCGATGCTGACCATTTCGCCATCTACCCAGGTTTGTAGCACTTTGAAATTTGGCTTTACACTACTGATGATTAAAAAATCTGCGTGGTCTCCTTGCCTTAGTAGTCCAACAGGCAGCTTATAGTGATGCACAGGGTTGACACAAGCCACGCGTAGTACATCAAAGAGATTGTATCCCCTCTCCAGGCTGCGTCGAACGAGGCTGTTGATGTGGCCCTCTACCAGGTCATCCGGATGCTTATCATCTGAACAAAACATAAGTTGACTCGGATCCCTGGCCATAAGGTCAATCAGTGCCTCAAAGTTTTTGGCGGCACTTCCCTCTCGGATGAGGATCTTCATCCCATGTTTCATCTTGTGCAGCGCCTCATCGTAGGTGTAGCACTCGTGATCCGTCGTGATGCCGGCCTCCATGTAGTTGACGGCATCCTCGCCACGTAATCCTGGTGCATGACCGTCCACCGGCTTCCCGAGTTTCTTGGCAACAGAGAGCTTCTCAAATACCTCCTTGTCACCGGACAATACTCCCGGCCAATTCATCATCTCTGCCAGATAGAGGACGTCCTCACGCTCCAAAAGCTGACGTATCTCGTCCGGACCGATATGTGCACCAGCCGTCTCGAATTGAGTCGCTGGTACGCAGGAAGGAGCACCAAAATAAAACTTGAAGTTGACCTTGCTGCCTTCATCGATCATGTATTCCACGCCCCTCACCCCGAGTACATTGGCAATTTCGTGCGGGTCCGATACCGTAGCTACGGTGCCATGCCTCGTCGCCAGCCTGGCAAACTCAGAGGGGACGAGCATCGAACTCTCAATGTGGATATGAGCATCCACAAAACCCGGAATGATGTAGTCGTTGACCGCCTCACTCAGCCTTTTGATACTCAAAATCCGGTGATCGTAGATTATCTCCGCAGGATAGATATCTCCCGCGTCTAAGTCGACTAAGTTTCCCGTGATCTTTTTCATTGACTAGTTGTCATCTTGCCTGCACTGTCCCGAGATCGCCAATATCGGCAATTGAATCCTTTGGTTTTCTGATGAAAAGGTATCATTTTCAGTTTTAATTAACTCCCATTCCACGCATCAATAACCCAAGCCATGTCCATTGAGTCCTCTCTGTCCCGCCGATCATTTATCCAAAAAGCCAGTGTCGGCGCAGCCGCATTGTCTGTCCCCGAGCTCATCATACCCTACCGCCCCAAGCAGGACCGTGTAGGTGTCGCTCTGGTGGGTTTGGGAAACTATAGCCGTGGTCAATTGGCTCCAGCGCTGCAAGAAACGTCTCACGCGTACCTGGCGGGTCTCGTGACAGGCACTCCCGCCAAGGCAGAGGAATGGGGCAAGAAACACAATATCCCCAAGAAGAACATCTACAGCTACGACAACTTTGATGACATCGCAGACAATCCCGATATCGATGTCGTGTACATCGTCCTGCCCAATTCGATGCACGCTGAATATACCATCCGCGCAGCTGAGGCCGGCAAGCATGTAATCTGCGAAAAGCCCATGGCGAACTCTGTAGAAGAGTGCCGGCAAATGATCGCGGCGTGTAAAAAAGCGAATCGCCAGCTCTCCATTGGTTATCGTCTGCACTATGAACCCTTCAATCAGGAAATGATGCGCCTCGGGCAGGAGGAGGTCTATGGGCCCCTGACGCATATCGAGGCCAATTTCGGATTTCCCATTGGAGACCCCACGCAGTGGCGACTACGAAAAGATCTCGCGGGTGGTGGCGCCATGATGGATGTCGGCGTGTATTGTATACAGGGAGCACGCTACACTACGGGCATGGAACCTCTGAACGTCCAGGCCCAAGAATTCAAAACGGATCCTGTGAAGTTTGCCGAGGTGGACGAGACCATCACCTGGCAAATGGAATTTCCAAAAGGAATCATCTGCAGTTCCAGTACTACGTATGCATTCGGGGTGCACCGACTTTGGGCATATTCTAAGCGCCAGCGCTTTGGCATCTCCCCTGCCTATGGATATGATGGCAAGAAGGGCGAGACACCCGACGGACCCATGAACTTTCCTCAAGTGAGAGAACAAGCCAACCACATGGATGACTTCGCCCAATGCCTGAAAGAAGATCGTCCCACACGCACCCCAGGGGAAATGGGTATGCAAGACCTACGAATCATCGAAGCCATCTATGAGTCCATCCGGAAAGGAGGGGCCAAAGTAGATATTCCGGCCGCTTAAGGGTTCAATGCCGCGTCATTCGCCGAATGACCGACTCATGTTCGGGATACTGCGCCAGCAGCTCTTCGGCAGAAGGCATTTCAAAATCGCGAAAGTCGAAACCAGGTGATACAGTACATCCCACAAGGGCAAACGAAGATTTATCCTGTACTTCGGATCCGAAGTAGCTGCCCCCAGGGACCACTGCCTGGAACACTTCTCCAGCGTCGACATCGGGACCCAGCTGGATTTGATTGTAATTTCCAGTACTATCAATCAGATGAACCAAAAGCCTTGAGCCGGCATAGAAGTGCCACATCTCATCTTGCTTTAGCCGATGTAGTGCAGAGAAATTCTCTCCATCCAATAGGAAGTATATACCCGTCGCATAGGAGCGCTCACTTCCATAGGTAGCCGGAAGACCCTCAACAGGAATACTGCCCACGGACCGGTAGGTTTCCTTGTAAAACCCCCCCTCCGGGTGCGGTTTCATATCTAGCTTCTGTACCCAATCTTGCGCCGTCATTGCAGTTTGATTTTTGGAAGAACAGCCGTCCCATATCGCCACTGTCAACACCATCAGTGCTGGCAGGAGCCCCTTCAGTACTTTTGGCTGTACTCGTCCCACCGATCTACCAATTCATTGACCACCGTACTCCCAACTAGGTAAGCCGCCTCCAATGAAGGTATGAAGGCAGTATAACCCTTCGAGCTCAATTTTTCTCCACTCAAGCTCTCCGCGGCCGTGATTCCTGGATACTGCATCGTGTAGTTGCTTGCCGTGCGAAGCACCATCACCCGATCAAGGTCTACTTTCCCCGCATTGGATAGGAAAGTGAGTGACTGCATCGTGCCCGTATCCTCCATCGCTGAGGTCACAAAATTGCCATCCCCTTCCGTCCAGTAGGAAGTCCAGTCGTTGGCCCATTGATTCATTTTCTCGCCATGCCAGTAGGTCATTGCGGCAAGCTGGTCGCCCAAAAGGACCGAAGGTGGCTCCTGCGCCGCTGGAAAACCCTCGTAGAGTGCCCTAAAGTCACGAATTGTTTCATTGTCGCCTAGATCAACGTCTTTGGTCAGGTCGTAAGCCCATTGTGTCAAATCCGAATTGAGATGGTACACTGCACCTTCATTGTTGGTGGGGACAGGCTTTTCATAGGGAGTCGCGAGCCGTAACGGTATGTAACCGGTAGGCCAATCTTCAGGAACCTCTCTCGCATCAATCTCATGGGAGATGTCTCCATCGACGAGCCACTCTGCCCATGCCGCAGAGCCCACTGAGGCGTCATTGGGATCTACTCCGGCAATACCTGCCACCAACCAGTAGGCCTCGGTCAAATCGAACCGGGGATCAAGTCCAAGGGCCGTGATTGTGGCCGAGGCTTTTGCCGTACCGATTCCTGTGACCACACCGAGCACGGACTTGTCTCGATTGAGTCGCAAGGGTCGGTAGCCAGCTGGGAAATCAATTGTTTCGCTGAGCGGCAATCGTTCTACCCAGTTTTGAAACTCGCCCGGGCGATCTCCCGAGTCCTCCCCGAGCTCGAACATGGTCACGACGACCACCTTAATCTTTAAGGGCTCCTCCACCTTTGCAGTGGGCGGGCTACAAGAAAATCCAAAAAGTAGCAAAGCAAGCGTTGCGTTTCGCATCGTGATTCTCATAAGGTAAGGTTTGTAAAGTAGACATCGGCCTCGTCGACAAAGGTGTCCCATCGGGATTCCCAAGCCCGGATTGACTGTTGCTTTTGGTGCTCATCGAGCGCGCTGTATTCAAGAGAATTCAGTGCCAACTGCTTCAGCGCCCTCAAATCTAGTTCCCAGGCAAGCGTAACGTGCCAGAAATCATAGGATAACCCATTGTAATCAAATATACCGGGGTCGTCTGAGCTGATCGTGCACTGAATACCGTACTTGAGCCAGTAGTTCGCTGGGTGTATCCTCAGATCATCGATGTAGCCCAAGATTTGGTTGCTCAGCGGACTCACTTCAATGCAGATATCCGCCTCGCGAATCGCTGGCAACAGACTTGGGAAGTGCATGAGGTTGAACCCGTGCCCAATTCGCTTCGAGTTGAGCAGGTAGGCATCGTAAAGATTTTGAACGTGCGCCCAATCACTTTCTCCGTCGTGTAAGTACAGGTCCATCTTTGTGCCATAAGCCACTCCCAAAGAGTCAATTTCGTCCCACACACCTTTGAAGAAATAGGTGCTCTTTCCCGCATCTTCGTTGGCCACCAGATCGAAGCCCACGATCATCTCGGGGTATCTCTTTTTATAATAATGTGCTTTGATCAGCTCTTGGTAGACAAATTCTTCAGGTGAAAAACGCAGAAAAGTATAGATGGACCTCAGGGTGAAATTGGGGTCTTCTGCTTGGACTTCGGCCTCAACCTCCTTCAGTAGATAAATGATCGAGTCGGCATTGTAGTAACCCGAACGGGGTTTGTGATCCAAATCGTACAAGCCCCCCCGAAAAATCGTCCGTACTTCCACATGCTGCAAACCGTCGGCACGCAGCGTATCAATCATAGAGCGGGTATAGTCTTTGAAGACGGGCTGGTAGTCGAAGAAGCCGTTGATCCGCTGAAAAACTTTTTCAAATTCATCCCAAATTTGTACGCTGTCCTGGGCGGTCTCTTCCCTGAAAACCAGTAGATCGTACCACTCCTCTCGGAACCCTTCTACCGTATCTAGGTCTTTCGTTGACCGGTACCCTGAGGGGGCCTCGCCTTGGCGGTAAAAGCGCGTCTCGCCTTTCAGGAATTGCTGGGTGTCATCGTCCCAAAATACATAGCAATCGTCCATCTCCACTGCTCGGTTGATCAGCCAATGAAAATCAATGCCTGCGGATCCATGCAGATGGTGAATGCCTCCTTTGGGCATCCTTCGCAAAAGTTTGAAGAGCGCCGTCTCTTCTACGTGTTGCTTGCTTAGATGGAAAGGTTCGGCGGGCGGGAAGAACCCACTGGAGAGGTAGCCCGAGATCATAGAATCACGTAATGCAATGAATCGCTGATTGACTTGTTGCTCTTTGGGCGATAAGTGCATCTCCGAATCGAAGCGCAAGGCCAGATCTGAGGTGATAAGGGATTGGCGCTTGGATTCATAATCCTCTACAGCTCGGTTGGCGCAGCCAAAGGAAAGGAGTGCGATCGAGATCAGATGGGCAGTGACTCTCATGCGTGGATGAATGCGAACTTGACGATAAATAAGATGGCGACGATCCACAAGATCGGCTTGATGTCTTTCGCCCCTCCGGTGATCGATTGGATGAAAACGTAAAAAATAATCCCGGCACCGATACCATTGGCGATGCTGTAGGTGAGGGGAATCAAGACGATTGTCAAAAAGGCTGGGATCGCCTCACGCATGTCTTCCAGGTCGATCTTTTTGATAGCACCCAGCATGAAAACTCCTACCATGATCAGCGCCGGTGCCGTGGCACTTGTGGGTATCATACTCGCCAAAGGAGCAAAGAAAATGCTCACCAAAAATAACATAGCCACCACCACGGAAGTAAGGCCCGTCCTGCCACCGGCGGCAATACCAGAGCCACTCTCGATGTAGGTGGTGGTGGTGGAGGTACCGAGGACCGCCCCGGACGTCGTAGCCACTGCATCAGCCAGCATCGCGCGTTTCACACGGGGTAGCTTCCCATCAGACGTCAGAAACCCTCCCTTCTCAGCGGTGCCGTACAGTGTGCCTAAAGTGTCAAACAAATCCACCATGGTGAAGGCAATCAGCAAAGTGAAGAACTCGAGAAAGACCTTAAACAGGGATCCACCAGCAGGCAGGAATGCTCCAAAATCCATTTGCAAAAAGGTTGGCGCTAAGGAAATCTGGAAACTGGCAAGCGACGAGGGCGCATCATTCACCCCAATGAATACCGACACCAAAGTGATGGCAACAATACTTATAAGAATAGCCCCTTTGATCTTCAGTACCACCAGTGCCGTCATCAATACGAAACCCGCAATGGCCAGGTATACCGTGGGAGAAGACAAATCGCCAAATTGAATGATCTGAGGTGGAGCCTGAAGGACCTTATCAATAGCCTCTTGCCCCCCGATCGCCGGATCGGCAAGCAAAATGTCAATAATAGGTCCTTGATTGATGTCGATGATACCGGCGGTATTGAGCCCAATCACGGCGATGAACAAGCCAATGCCCGCTGGGATGGCTTTAAGAATAGCAGCAGGAAAGGCTTCTAAGATACTGCTCCTCAGCCCTGTTACAGTCAGGAGGATAAATAGCAAACCCGAAATAAAGACAATACCTAACGCTGACTGCCAACTGTATCCAGCCTGAAAGACCACCGTGTAAACAAAAAAAGCATTGAGCCCCATGCCTGGAGCCAAGGCAAAGGGATAATTGGCCAACAGGCCGGACAGCAAACACCCGATCGCCGACGCAAGGCAGGTCGCTACCAGCACGCTTTGGAAGTCCATCCCTGTTTTAGACAAGACAGCGGGGTTCACAAAAATGA
Organism: Bacteroidota bacterium; assembly: GCA_039191945.1. Classification (GTDB taxonomy): domain Bacteria; phylum Bacteroidota; class Bacteroidia; order Cytophagales; family Cyclobacteriaceae; genus JAWPMT01. The sequence goes on along the minus strand of JBCCXG010000059.1, from coordinate 7,296 downwards.
TGTATGCAATCGTTGTAAAAGTCGTGAGACCCGCAATTACCTCTTGACGAACGGTAGTGCCATTGGTTTTGAGTTGAAAAAAATCATTCATAGGACGCCTTGAAGTTAAATCGCTTTTGCATACGATCGCCACAAAAATTGCGATTCCCATAAAAAACGGCTCGCTTATTTGGAGCGATGACTCCCAAAAGACACCAAGATTTAAAAATATATACTTTGTGATTTCTAAACATCACGGCGTGGTTGTAGCTTTGGGAATATCCTACCGGTGACGAACGGCTACAGCGTCTCGGCCGAAGGACATTGAAAAAGACCATGCTTTCAAACCATCCAAAGCCTATGAAAAAAACATTACAATTGTTCGGCAGCCTGGTATTGGCCGCCTTCATTTCCAGTCCAGTTTTTGGGCAGGGATCAACATCCTCGAGAATCACCGGTCAGGTGAAGGACCAAAACGGGGATGCGCTTCCTGGAGCTACTGTACTCGCGGTACATACACCCACAGGATTTGAGTACGGGACGGTGACAAACGTCGAAGGGCTCTACACGCTCAACAATGTCAACGTTGGTGGGCCGTATGAGATCACCTATTCCTTCGTTGGATTTGCGGAGCAAAAGCTCTCGGACATCTACCTCCAGTTGGGACAGACCAAAGACTTGGACATCAATCTGGAAGAAAGCTCTATCGAGCTGGAGAGTATCATCGTCTCCGGCGGGGGACTGTTCGACGGAGATAGGACGGGCTCCGAGACCAAAGTCGGGCTGGAAGAAATCAATAGCCTGCCGACTGCAGATCGGGGGCTCAATGATTATCTCAGGCTCACCCCGCAGGCTGCAGTTGGAAACAATGGGGCCACCAATAGTGGAGCAATCTCCTTCGCGGGTGTAAACAACCGATTCAACTCGATCTTCATAGATGGTGCGGTGAACAATGACATCTTTGGGTTGGCCAACTCCGGAACGAACGGAGGCCAGGCAGGAATATCACCCATCAGTCCAGACGCCTTGGAGCAAATCCAGGTGGTACTCGCTCCATACGACGTGACCCTAGGTGGTTTCGCCGGTGGAGGTATCAATGCCGTGACCAGAAGCGGCAGCAACAAATTTGAAGGCTCAGCCTACTACTTCTTGAGAAATGAGAATCTAGCCGGTAAGACACCATCCGATAATGAAAATGCGGAGCGAACCAGGTTGGATCCATTTACTGCCCAGACCTTTGGTTTTCGATTAGGGGGACCATTGATCAAGAATAAGCTGTTCTTCTTCACCAACGTTGAATTCCAGCGGGACGAGACACCGCGGCCTTTTGTGTCCAGTGACTACCAGGGCGCGACTCCATCTGGAGAAATCAATGGCCTTCTCCAAGACGTTCGTGATGAATCCATTCGCCGATTCGGGTATGATCCCGGCGGGTTTAGCGACAATCCCCAAACCACCGATGGAGAGAAGATCCTTGTCAAACTGGATTGGAACATCAACCAAAACCACAAGCTCTCCGTCAGACACAGCTATGTAAAGGGCGAGACGGAGATACATCCCACACCGAACAACACTTTCGTTCCTTTTAATAATGTGGGCTATATTTTCCCGTCCACGACGAACTCAAGCGCGATCGAGCTGAAGAGTAACTTCGGCAGTAGCATGTCCAATAGCTTAATCTTGGGGTCTACGATTGTTCGCGATGATCGGGACATCCTGGGGGATCCTTTCCCGCAAGTGATCATGCCTGATGGCAATGCAGATATCGTCATTGGAACTGACAACTTCTCCTTGTCCAACATCGTGTTCCAGGATGTCTACACGTTGACCAACAATTTCAACCTCTACAAAGGGAAACACACTTGGACTTTCGGTACACACAATGAGTTCTTCCGAATTCAGAACCTGTTTACGATCTTCTCGACCCCTCGGTACGAGTACTTCTTCGACGGTCCCAACCGCTTCCTCGCAGGGGAAAATCCTGACCTGATTCTCTTTGGCCATGAGCAACTTGCTCCCGGACAGGATGAGATTCGCTTAGGCGACGATGCCGAAAACCTAGGACCAACGTTCAATGCGTTGCAAATGGCTTTCTACGCCCAGGATGAAATCCAAATGACCGACAACTTCAAGTTGACCCTCGGCTTAAGAGCGGACATACCGGTATTCCTCGAAGATCCTCCCTTGGAGAATACTGACTTCAACCAGAATACCGTGCCAGAGATTGAGCGGTTCTATGACCTTCGAGGTGCTCGGGCAAGTAATACCCCAAATACTCAGGTACTTTTCAGCCCACGTGTAGGATTCAACTGGGATGTCTCCGGTGACAATACCACACAGCTTCGTGGTGGAGTGGGCGTCTTTACCAGTAGGGTACCTTGGGTATGGCCAGGTGGTATGTACATCAGAAACGGTCTGAACAGTGCCTTCAATGTGCAAGTCTTCTCAGGCAACCCTATCTACGAAGACCCACAAGATTGGATAGATAACCTCACCACAGACGTGAGCCCTGCCGGTGATGTAGATTTATTTGTAGATGATTTTAAGTATCCGCAGATCTTCCGTGCCAGCTTGGCGGTGGACCACAAGCTTCCCTTTGATATCAATGGAACCTTGGAAGCCACATTTACGAAGACCCTCAATAACATCGATGTGAAGCAGGTTAACCTGCGACCTGCCATCGATACGACCTTGACGGCATTGAGCCCCGCGGATACGAGAGCGATTTTTGACTTCAGTCCAGCCAACCAGGTTGACCCCACCTACCAAAACATAACGCTGGTGGACAATACGGATAAGGGGTACACCTTCAATATCACGGCACAGCTTTCCAAGAATTTCTCAAGGGAGCTACAGGCAAGCCTGGCTTATTCTTTCACACGAGCAGACGCACTATTTGATGGTCAGGGCTTCATTAACAACACCAACTGGGAGAATATCCTCAGCGCAGCTGGTAACAATAACCCGATGGTTGGTCGATCTGTATTCGACGTAGGATCACGACTAACCGCATTCGTAAATTGGAGGAAAGAATACCTGAATAATTTCGCCACTGGGATCTCACTATTCTATACGGGACGTGATGGTGCACCCTTCACCTACGTGTATGCCGGTAACATCTCAGATGTCTCCGGATCGCTTGGCACAGAGGATTTACTCTATGTGCCTGAGTCTGCAGGTGAGATGACATTCATCGACCAGACGGATGGAGATGGGAATGTGCTTGTCAGTGCTGATCAGCAGGCACAGGCATTTGATGCCTTCATTGACCGAGACGATTACCTAAGTGATCGAAGAGGACAGTTCGTCGAGCAAAATCAGGTGAGGACTCCTTTTGAGCATATCATCGATTTGAAGTTGACGCAAGATTTCTTCATTATGCAAGGAGGACAAAAGCACACGTTGCAGCTGTCATTTGACATCTTCAACTTCACTAACTTCCTCAACAAAGAATGGGGCAGAAGATACTTTGTCGGGGGCAATACCTTCCCACTATTGACACCAGTATTCGATGGGAATGCGCTAGAAGGGTTCCAGTTCAACGATCCAGGAGATCCTTGGAGCATCGTGCAAGCGGGTACTTATAGCGCTCGATGGGTAGCACAGTTTGGGGTTCGTTACAGCTTCTGATTAGAAAGACATAATACTTAGTTTGGCAAGAGGCACGCAAAATTTGCGTGCCTTTTTTATCATAAACCATTTGCTTATTTCGTATTGGCTATGATTTAGAAAACCTTATGCTTATTTTTCCGTTATAGTTGCAGATAGAACTCCAAGCTGAAGAAAGTAGTCATCATATCGCTTACACTAATGGCCCTCTGCTTCTCGGGTGAGGCCTTTGCCGAAAACAAGGTGGGGGCCAATGAAAACGAACGAGAAGAACAGACAGGTCCTTCCAAAAAGGAGATTGCTCCAGAGACGGGTGAAACCGACCCAAGTGGAGGAACGGGAGAGTTTTCCCAAGTTGGGCAACCTGCTGCGGACTCCCTACGAAATGATGATGAAAACGCTTTCCAGAAGTTCAATTTCATCTTCTACTTTCTTTACAAGTACAAGTACGATCAGGATTCAAGATATGGCAATGGAATTGCCCCTCTAGGCTTAGACGCTAACTAGAGGCCACAAACTGGTCGATCTCCTCAAGCGTTATGTTCCCTTCATAATAGGCTTTGCCAAACAAGACGCCATACACACCGGTATCGTCCAAGGCCTTTATATCGTCCATATTGCGTACGCCGCCACTGGCAAATATGCTGAGATCGGGAAATGCTTTGACCAGTTCCTTATAAAGATCAATTGCAGGGCCTTCCAAGGCGCCGTCTCTTGAGATATCTGTTGTCTTCAAATACTTCAGACCTCGATCATAAAAATAAGCGACGTGATCCAAGAGCTTGATCTTGGTACTCTTTTGCCAGCCTCCTACTCTGATCAAACCATCCAAGATATCCGCCCCCAGTGCGATCTTTTCTCTCCCGTATGACATCAACCAGGAAGCGAACAGTTCGCGGTCATAGACAGCAATTGTCGCTGACGTAGCACTATGGGCTCCCGATTCAAAGGCTTTATTCAAATCACCGTCTGTATGCAGTCCACCGGAAAAGTTGATGTTCAGATCAGTGTATGCAGCAATCGTCTCCAGAATAGGGTAGTTGATTAAACGCCCCTGCTGCGCTCCGTCCAGGTCCACCAGATGAATCAGCTTAATACCGTGATCTTCAAACCTCTTGGCAAAGTCCAGGGGAGACTCATCATACAATGTTTCTTGATTGAAGTCCCCTTGTTTCAAGCGAATCGTAAGGCCTTTCCGTACAGAAATTGAAGGAACAAGTTGCATGATGGCAGAGCAGTTTTTTGAGGCGGTCCAGGTCAAAAGTTGATCTCGGACCCTGCCATGTAAAGATAGTTATTACGTAGGCAAATGCACCAACTTGAAGCCTTCACCATGAACCGTAAGGATCTTGATCTGCTCATCATCCTTGAGGTACTTTCGAAGCTTGGCGATGTAGACATCCATACTGCGAGCGTTGAAGTAACTGTCATCCTTCCAGATGCGCTTTAGCGCGTGGCTGCGGTCGACAGTTTGATTGACATTTTCAAAAAAGATCTTCATCAACTCATTCTCTTTGGTCGTCAATTTGATCTCGCGCAAGGACGTCACCAGTTTGTTCTCGTGATAATGATACCTGAAGGAACCTATCTCAAAAATATCAGGGAAAGAAGAGGACTGCGTGTCTTTCAATGTCCTTTTGAGGACTGCGTTGATCCGAAGTAGCAGTTCCTCCATACTAAAGGGCTTGGTGACATAGTCATCGCCCCCCACCTTGAAGCCCTGTATCACATCTTCCTTGAGACTCTTCGCCGTCAGGAAGATGATGGGAACAGTTTCGTCTCTTGTTCGAATGTCGGAAGCGAGCGCAAAACCATCCTTTTTCGGCATCATGAGATCGAGAATGCACAGGTCGTAAGTTCCATCTTGAAAAGCTTGCCACCCCTCTTCTCCATCCCGAGCAAGTCGTGTCTGTAAGCCCTTCAAAGTCAGGTACTCAGACAGGATCTGTCCGAGGTTGGGATCGTCTTCAACCAGTAAGACCTTTGCTGCATCCATTATATCAAGGGTAAGGTGACAAAAAATTTACTTCCGCGACCGAGCTCACTATCCACACTAATTTCTCCGTCATGTTGATCAATCACGCTTTTTACGTAAGCAAGACCCAGGCCAAAACCCTTTACGTCATGGCGGTTTCCAGTGGGAACACGATAAAACTTCTGAAAGATCTGTCGAGCGGCTTCACGGCTCATCCCCAAGCCATGGTCCTGTACCGAAAGCACGATATACTTCCCTCGTTGCTCACTGCGTAGGGTAATGGATGGAGCATCTGGAGAATACTTGTTGGCGTTGTCCAACAGGTTCAGGACCACGTTCATTAAGTGCGAAGGGTCTGCGGCTACCATAGTGTCTCTTGCATTGAGTATTGTGCGAATTTCGCCTTCTCGCTTTTCCACTTGTAGAGAAAACTTCGCCACAGCATCATGAATCAGTTCGTGGAGATCAATTGGCTCCTTCTTCATACGAAGGTCGTTTTTCTCAATGGCCGCCATTTGTAAGACCTTTTCCACGTGATGGCCCAATCGGGTGTTCTCTTCCTGAATCATCCCGAGGTAACGATCACCCATCGTCGGTGCACTGCGCACATCTTTGTCTTGCAACGCCTCTACGGCTAAACCCACAGTGGCTATTGGCGTCTTCAGTTCATGCGTCATGTTGTTGATGAAATCGGTTTTCATCTCCGATAGCTTCTTTTGACGCAAAATCGTACGAATCGCGTAGCCAAAGCAAAACATGACCACAAGCACCAGCACACCAGAACTGGCACTGGTAAGCCAAATCTTGCCCAACAGAAATCTACTCTTCTCGGGAAAATCAATGACGAGGTATTGAAAATCTCCTGTCAGGTCATTGGGAAACAAACTGGCCCGAAGTTCACTATTGAGCAAAGCGTCCTTTTCCAGATCATCGGCTAAATACACGAAGCGGTCCTGGTGAGGCACCAGGACTCCATAGTGATAGTCGATATCAATGGCTCTCTCCTTCAACTCGTAGGCCAGCAATGAATCGAGGAACTCGGGACTGAGCCTGGTTTGTAAGGAACGGGTACTCATGAGCATCTCCTGTAGTACGGTGACGACCATGTTGGATCGATTAGACACTTTCTGCATCTCTGACGGGAGCTGTGTATCAGTCGCGACCATTCGTTGCTCAGGCAAAGTAGAAGGAGCTTGCGGTGAGACGGAGCCCCTGGACATGATATTGAGAGAAACGCTGAGCTGCTGACTCAAGAAGAGGCTATCGCTGATCTCGAAGAAAACCGACCCTCCAGTCGTCTGTGATGAGCCCGGAGTACCCTGCTGAGCCATCATGGTTTTTTGCATATAAGCGTAGGTCTCCTGCATCTCTAGCTTTTCGGATACGGTTTGGAGCGCTTCGATTACATCCTTTTTGAACCCTTGTTCTTGCGCCCGGATGACCCCATCAATCCAATACAATTGAAAGCCAACCAGACCTATTAAAGCCAGGCTCATTAACAAGATGACGGTGCGTAAGCTTAGACGACTCATTCCGAAGTAAATTTACGGCACACATAAATCGACGATTGGCGTTTAACTATTTTTAACCTGAGTGGGATAGTAGATGAGTGGCACGATGTGCGGCTTAGAGCACATACGCAGCATGTTTTGGCATCAGACAGGAGCTAGTTGTGTCATTTTTCGATGCATCGGAGCGCTTGCGCAAACTGATTCCGTTAGCGATAAGCAATA
>JBCCXG010000058.1:0-15869 GCA_039191945.1 Bacteroidota bacterium | reverse complement strand
TCTTTTTGAACATCTCGCGAATCCTTAGCTCTTTTAAAGGAAATCTCTCAGTATGAGACCTTGCAGGCTTGTAGGAAGGAAGCGAGCAAAGACTTGGAAGAGGTGAATGATCCATCCCTTTGATTTTGAAAGAAGTACCCAATTCTCTTGCTAGTGAGTAGGCAAAAGCATATTGGAAGAGGTGGTTACCCAAGCGCCCCATCAGCTTCACTTCGATCATAGCGAATAGCCCAGGATTTGAATGTACGTTTTTAGCTCTGTTTTTATAAAGGAGAGTTGATCCTCACCAAGAACTGTACGAGCAGCCCCGGGTTTGCCCTTAAAGTTCGAGATATGATTCCCATGCCAATGGGAATTTGGATCGTACTCAAAAGCATTGGAATACTTTGAAGTGAAATTTTTCTTCACAGCATCTACCTCGTATTTCAGTAGCAGTTCTTCCCTTTTCAGGTCATCAATCTTAAAGTTGAAATGCGCTTCCAGCCTGTTGTAAATCAGCTCATGATCTAAGTAGAAGTCCTCATATCTCAAGGTGAGAATGTCTTTCCTTTTCGTTAAAAGTTCGCACAATTGAACAAGCCCATTTTCCTTCAAGTGCTGTATCTGGACGATAATATTGCTTACATCCGGGGCCAATTCTTGAAACAAAAGGCTAGAATATATGCTATCTACGGGGTTTCTGTAAGTACAGACCAGTTGGGCCTTGGTCATTTGTGCCTCGGTTATTTTATGCGCTTTCGTAACCGTCTGTTCTGGGAATACCTCCTTCAGAATGTTGTAGACCAAGGTGCTCCCACTGCGAATGGGACTAAACTGAATGATGGTGTTCTTCCTTTTGCTAAAAAATCTATGAAGCATAGTTGAATGAGCCATTTGTGCGCCTAGGACCTAGAGATTTTCAAGTTCATCAAGAATAACTTCAGCTCTTCTTTGTAACTCCAAGCAATAAAAATACTGAGACCCAAAAATTGAATAATCCCCAGAAGCCCCAATGTGGCTTGATCGTCGACCCCGATCAGCATAAGTAGGATGATTAATCCACCTGCTGACATGACCCACAGTAAATGTTTGTTTTGAAAAAAAGAATGAGTTACGCGTTTATAGCACCAATAGGTGCGAAAAAGGAAGTTAAGCAGGTTCGCAAGACAGAAAGCTATCAATACCCCAAGCAGACCTAACTTCGGTATCAGCAAAACGAAACTGACAATTAACGTAACTGTCGAGAAGGCCATGCTGTAGGTTGCATACCTGGTCTCCCCAGCCTGCATAAGGTGCAAGGTCGGCACACTAGTCAACAGCTTCGGTAGCAAGGCTAGACTTGCCACAGGAAATAGAGGCATCATCGTCCAATAAGCTTGTCTGATCTGAAATAGCGGCAGATTCAAACTGATCATCAGTGTAGCTGAAATAACAACCAAACCCAACTTGATATGTAAAGAGACCATCCGGTTGATCTCCGTCTCATGCGTGCTTTTCGTGTTTTTCAGTAGCATCAGAATGCGCGGGGAAAATCCACTCCAAATGCTACTAATGAGTTTATTTGTGACTAACATGAATGTACCTAAAAGAGAAACTTTAGCCACATATGAGATAGTCATGAGCTCTTCTACAAACAAACGACTTCCGGCAATGAAGAACCATTCCATAAATACAGCCGGAATCAGGGGCAGCGAAATTTTCAAAGTGTTTGTTACGGCTTCCTTATCTACCTTCCAACGTATCAGTTCTCGATTAGCTCCGACGATCAAACAGGTAACTAAAAGGTTTGCGACAAAGCTACCCAGCAGAGATCCTGTGACACCGAGGTTTGCAAAAACAATACAGTAGTATTGGAAGGCAACGTTCAAAGACAAAAAGGTTAATGAATATAGAAGGTGTCGCTTCAGCGCATATTCGTTCTTGAGAAATACCGCATAAATGATCTGTACTTGATTGAGCAAAGTACTGCCTAAGATCAACAGTCCTTCGCGATTGAATGAAACAGCACTATCTTCCAGAAAGTAGCTAAAAAACAACCTACCCGTCACCCCAAACAGGACTGCACTAACAGTGCAAAGAAGGATTGTGGTCGTGAAAATGGTGGATTTGAACCGAAAAAGATCATCATCGTGCTCATCGTATTTGAAGAACGTAATGGATGCTCCGGCATTTAATTGAAGCGCCGCGACGATCCCAACCAAATTGCCAAAGAAGAAAATAATTGACAGTTCTCCGTAATCGGAAACCTCCAAGTATTTCAAGTATATCGGGAGCGTAAAAACCGAAATCAGGGTCGGTAGTACGCCCAGGAAGGCATAGATACCCGCTGCTTTGATGGGTTTGGACAGTCTATCGGAATTAGACCTTTGCACGCCTGCGTTTTATTAGATATGCCAAGACTCCCAGACACACGCAATCTTCAGAACACTTTCCGGGATCATCGGATTGGGTTTCGAAGGACGTTCGGTAGGTAAGATTCAATGACATGGTCACTATGGATTGAAAAGCCTCAGCAATCGGCTGATGATTGCACTCAAGAAAGATAACATGATCAACGTCCCCGCTACATTTAGTATTTGATAGGCAATCCGATCTGGAAGGACAAAGGGAGTGATCAACGCAAAGAAGAAGATCACAGCAATCGTTGCTCTGACCACTTTCGGGGGAAATGATCCAGGATCCTGAGGTAGCCACTGAAAGAGCAATTCGTAAATGTACCTCATCGAACCAGGCAATAATAGCCACTGGCCCGCCATCTCTTGCTCTACGTGCAGCCAACTAAGGCCAAGAACCAACAAAGCATCTGTTTCCATGTCAAATGCCGCACCAAATTCACTTTCCTGGTGCCATCGCCTCGCAACATAGCCGTCCACGCCATCGAGCAGTATGCTTGCTAAGAACCCCCAAAACAATTGCATATCGCTCAAAAAGTTGTACAACAGCAACAGGGTAAGGACCAACAAGAGTCTGATCAGGGTAACCCAGTTCGCATACCCAATGAGCAGAGGCATCGTTGGAAGAAATCTGCGGCCAAGGGCTACCCAAATGCCAAATAATAGTATGCCCATTGCAATCAAAGGCCAGATGGCATGGATGAGTACCCCCCAAGTAGCTCCCCCAAGCAACACAGCCGAAGCAATAAGCGACCACCGGCGGTAGAATAAATTAAAGTCCATGCGTAGCTTCACAGGCGTACGGATGTTTTTTCTGGGTCGCAAAACGATCCCGCAAAGGCTTGAAGAAAAAGGTCATAGAGACCCTCGTGACTAAGGTTTCCAGATGTCGTTTGCAGGTCCTCCTGGAATCCAAAATTCCGGAACTGAGCCAGGAAAGGCTCATGGCCACTAACGATATGTACTGGTGTCTCAAGACCAAACCTCTCGGGGTTGCTTAAGATCGGGGGTTGGTGATCGCCAATGAGCAAAAAGACATCACCGGGATCACATCGTGACATGAACTCTACGAGCACGTCAAACTCGTAAGCGATAGATTTTAAGTAGTCGGGGGGCTTGGGATGCGCAAGAAATCCTCGATGAATATGTGCTTTCCCTTCTGTATCGTTCAACGATCGCCAGTCCTTGACTAACGTAGGTGGGATAAAGGGCGAGTGGCTGTTTTTAGTCAAGTAGAACAAAGTAAACGGACCTTGATGGTCCGACAGAATGTAATCCAAAGCAAAATTGAGACTGTACTGATCCGGAGGACATTCTCCAAACCCATAAACATCGCCTTGGTACTGTAGGTCCTCTTTCAAAAACCAATGATCAATGCTATAAAACTCGCGCATGGCGTCGTAGGGCACGTTGATCCCTTTGATAGGGCTGATTGGATTTAAGTTGTAGTTGAGATAACCTGCAGATTGAAACAGCTGGAGAATGCTTTTAGCCCAACGAAAATCTGGATCTCGCAAGTACTTTTCGAAGTGCGTGTTGTCCGCGATCTTCAGACCATAAAGGAAAGAGGAATAGGTCAGCCAAGATTGGCCACCGGTAGTAGGTGAAGTGCTATAGTGAGAGAGCATCTGCCTCCCTTGCCCTTGGACCTTAGTTTGAAACTGTCTGAGGAGCTCCACCCCCTCTTCGCCAATCGACGGGTCTTTGAATAAATAGGATCCGTAGGACTCAATGAAAATAAAATGAACATTGGGTGGGTGACCCGTCACGAACATCTTGAAACCCTTTCTTTCCTCCGCTATTTGGCGACCGATCCGTTGCAAACTGATGGACCATGACTGAAAACTTCTCCAGCAGTTTGCGAGCAGCTCTGCTGTCGTAAAGTGGAAGCGATTGTAAACGTCATTCGGGTAGCCCCGGTAAATGCCCAACCTTACCGTACTGAAGACGGCTAACAGCAGCCAGATGGATCCTAACCCTATCAATGCGTTGGATGGTGCGATTTTCGACGAGGCAACAAAGAAATACTCGACCAATTGCACAAATCCTGCGGAAATACCAATAAACAGGAGCCCAAAGACGACCACTTTCCAAGGCGACTCGTGCCAAACAATAACGAGCCCGTTTTTGAGCAAACGAATGTCTCCATAGAAAATAGGCTCAGTTTCATATATGCGCCGGAACAAATATTGGTACCAGTTAAAGACCAATAGCAAAAAATAAAACCAGCTGAAGTACGTCGACCACGCCGACAGATTGAACCATCTACTCATCAAAAAGAGCAATGACAGTTCATTGACGTACCTGAAGGGATCTTGATTCAGGCTAGCAATAATACCAGAACTGGCACCTGACTTCAGATCGGTCCAGTAGGGAAGAATCGACGAATTGCTTGCGTTAATCAAGAAATTGGGTAAGAAATGGAGGGCGTTGAGTAGGATAAACCCAAGCCAATACATTGATTCGTGGACTAAGGACATCGTTACGAAAGTAGTACTCTGGCAGAACCGATACCAAACGGAAAGGATAAGGGTTGGTTAGGCCTCCAATATTTTCCGAGGTGTCGAACCGCTCCCGGTCGCACCCCAGCGGATCAAATTGCAATCAATTGTTTATTTTCGGATACAAACCCAAAGGAACCAATGAAATACTACCTCACCATCGTCTGCCTGTGCTGGTTGCTCGGCACCGAGGCCCAAAACCCTAGCATTCGAGAGCAACTCGAAGCCATTGCCATATTCGACCAAAAGGTCATGATGCCGATGCGGGATGGTGTCCGGCTAGCCACTGATATTTACCGCCCCAAGACTGATGAGAAGGTCCCCATCATTTTTTCCCGAACGCCCTACAACTTCAATGGCTGGGGTGACGGCAAAGAGCGGACCCGAACTTATGAGCGGGCTTACGAGGCGGTCAAGCGTGGTTATGCCTACGTAGTGCAAAACGAACGAGGTCGCTACTTCTCTGAAGGCGACTGGGACATCCTTGGGGTGCCTTTAACCGACGGATACGATGCCTTTAGCTGGATGGCAGATCAGCCGTGGAGCAACGGTAAGGTAGGCACACTGGGTTGTTCCTCCACCGCGGAATGGCAAATGGCCGTCGCCGCACTGGACCACCCAGCACATGCGGCTATGGTTCCTATGGGATTTGGAGCCGGTGTTGGACGAGTGGGTGATATCAATGAGCAGGGCAACTGGTACCGTGGTGGAGCGGAACAGATGCTCTTTTTCTCATGGCTCTACGGTGTCCAGCATGATCCTATGGCACCTAAATTGCCCAAAGGTATCTCGCAAGAAGATCTTCTGAGACTGCAACGCTTCTATGATATGCAGCCTGAATATCCGAGCGTAGACTGGTCAGAAGCGTTTTATCATCTGCCCCTACAAGATCTGATCCAAGCCCAAAATGGGCCGAAGGGGATATTCGAAGAAATGATCACGAGAAAGCCTAATGATCCTAAGTGGTACGAAGGAGGGCTCTATCACGATGACATGGAACTCGGAGTCCCCAGTTTCTGGTTCGCCTCCTGGTTTGACGTATCGATCAGTCCGAATCTGGCCCTATTCAATCATGTGCGCAACAACACCAAGGACCGAGAGATCGCGGACAACCAATACCTGGTCATTGCTCCGACCCTGCACTGTGGCTTTTATCGAGCAACGGAAAATACCGTGGTTGGGGAGCTGAGCGTAGGCGATGCACGCAATGACTATGACAAGATGATCTACGGTTGGTTTGATCATTGGCTAAAGGGAGAGGACAATGGACAACTGGATGAAATGCCCAGGGTCCAATACTACACCATGGGCACCAATGAATGGAAATCAGCCGAAGCATGGCCACCTCCTACCGCGGAAATGACCACTTTTTATCTGGACAGCAAGGGGAAGGCCAACAGCTTGTTTGGAGATGGGACGTTAGCGCTAGACCGACCCGAGGAAGCCACGCAGGATGCTTACACCTACGACCCCATGAACCCCGTACCCTCTTACGGTGGCAATGTATGCTGCACGGGTAATGCGATTCAAGGGGGCAGTTTTGATCAACGCGAAATGGAAAGTCGCAATGATATTTTAGTTTACACCTCAGATCCGTTGACTGAGGGTGTAGAAATCACCGGCTTCATCGAATCGTCCATCTACGTTTCCAGCAATGTCAAAGACACCGACTTCACCATTAAGCTGATCGACGTCCACCCGGATGGTAGTGCTTACAATCTGGATGAGACCATTCAGCGGGCCAGGTATCGGGAGGGCTATGAAAAGGAGGTATTTATGGAAGAGGGAGAGGTCTACAAAATTGACTTCACCCCAATGTCTACCAGCAACTACTTCAAACCAGGTCACCGTATTCGCATTGAGATCAGCAGCAGTAACTTTCCCCGGTTCATGCGAAACCTTAACACCGGCGGAAACAACTATGACGAAACTGAGGGGGTCATCGCCCACAATTCAGTGCATCACGGACCGGATTTCTCTTCACAGATCAGACTTCCCGTTATCGGCAAGTTGAATGTGGCTTCCAGGTAGTCAAATGCGTAGTCGAAGTAGCTTTGATCCATGAGGCCTCTGTGGTATGGCTTGATTTTGCTCGGTTGGTTGGCGACCCATTGCACGCCCGTGACCGATCACTCAGGACAAAACCAAAAGCTCCTGTCGGGACCTCAACCGTCCGATGAAGTTTCGATTGATCTAGAACCCTGGTTAGCAATGGCCCAAGGGGGTTCAATAGAAGTATCACATATCCAGATCGTCAACGACCCACTCTTCAAATCAACGAAGACCTACCGCGCTTTACCCCTATCAGCAGTCCTTGATTCCTTGCTTTCCACCGATACGAAGTGGAATCGTTTGGGCATCATACAATTCGTATGTAAAGATGGCTATGCACCGACCGACAGATTGCGCGGCTTGCCCTTGGAAGCCGGTTGGTTGGCCTTCCATGATACGGAGGCGCCAGGCAACGAACTGTGGACTGGTAAGCAACCTGAACAATATGGTCCGTTCTATCTGGTTTGGGGTGAGACAGTCCAAGACCGAAAAAAGGTGAGTTGGCCGTGGGGACTGACAGCCTTGAAGCTCTCGGTTGAGAATCCGCACGCAGCGATCATGCCACGAGACCATGCTAAGGCGCTGAAGGGCTTTCGCCTCTATGAGCAGCGTTGCATCAAATGCCACAGTATCAATAAAGTTGGAGGTCTGGTGGGTCCAGAATTGAACTATCCGAAGAGTATCACAGAATACCTCGACAAGGAAATCATTTGGCAATACACCAAGGATCCACGCTCATTTCGCTACAACAGCAAGATGCACGGAACGGGAGACATTACCCGTGAAGAGTTCGAATTGATTTACGATTACCTCTCCTACATGAAGGGTAAAGCACCAGCAGATGATGCCGGTGCCTAACTGAACAGACTCGCCCTAGCCCAACTCAAACCACCCAAGCGGATGAAAAACGAATCTCAAACGACGCCACTCCCACCCATGCGAACAGGACCTGCCATCTGGACCGGAGAAGTAATGGCGCGCCAAGCTTCCCGATGGACCATAACCCTCACCCATACCCAGATCACGGCCCTATCAGTCACTGCCCGAGCCTTTATCCAGTCGGGACAACCCATCACTTCCCTTCGCAAAGAAGACTTTCCTCTAATTAGCCTGGCTGAGCAGATCTCTTCCCTTCAAGCTGACCTGATTGATGGCATTGGATTCCAATTGATTAAAGGCCTAAACCCCGAGCAATTTTCCAGGGAAGAGATGGAGGTCATCTTCGTCGGCATGGGCACTCATCTCGGCAATCAAAGGCCTCAAAATGCGCAGGGTGACTTGTTGGGTCACGTTCGGGATGCGGGCAAAAGCAGTGACGACGCCAACGTGCGCATCTATCAAACCAGTGAACGTCAGCACTTCCACACCGACTCCGCAGATGTCGTTGGTTTGCTTTGTCTGCAGCCTGCACTAGAAGGAGGTCAATCTCTCCTGGTGAGCGCGGAGACGATCTACAACGAAATGCTTCGGCACAGGCCAGACCTCTTGCAACTTCTCCTCGAGCCGATTGCCACTGACCGCCGAGGAGAGGTGCCGCCGGGAATGAAGCCCTATACCTTAATCCCTGTCTTCTGCTACCACGAGCAGCGTTTGACGGTCTACTATCAACGCCAGTACATTGAGTCCGCGCAGCGATTTGCCGATGCACCGCGGTTGACTGATAAGCATCTCGAGGCGCTGGATTTGTTCGACCGACTCTGTAATGACCCCCGGTTGCACCTGACCATGCAGTTACAGTCCGGAGACATGCAATTTGTCTATAATCATTCCCTGTTGCATGATCGGACGGGTTTCACCGACCATCCGGATCCAGAGAAGAAGCGATACCTAAGACGTTTGTGGCTATCTATTCCTGGTGACCGGGAGCTTCCCCAGGTCTTCTCCGAGCGATATGGCAGCCTTCTTCCCGGCTCACGAGGTGGTGTTTTTGTTGCGTGACACAACTCACCCATCTGAACCCGTCGCTCATAAAAGTATCTACTTCAATGCCGAAAGATCCCTGGTGCAAAGGTCGGATGGCGCATCAGGTATTGTTCCACATCACCAAATTTCGTCTCTACCCATGGTTAGTCATAGAGACTGTCATAGACCTCTTCGAGGATTTCCGCTAGCTGCCAGTTACGAAGTTTATTGTTGGGCCTTCGTTGTCTCACCTTATCAATGGCCGCATCAATGAAACTGTCGTCCACCACATCTCCAGGGATGTTCAGCATGAGTGGAACATAAGACTCAGAGACCGTCGCCCCACCATGCCAGCCATTCAGCTCATCCCCGTCGAGGATGGCAAGGTACCCCATTCGGCCGTCCGTAAATAGCAATATATCCCCTGACCGGCTGCCCTTTGGATTCTTGTCGTTGTACTCATCAAGTCGCGCTTCAAATTCGGGCCAGTCAAAGTCAGGGTTCACTTTCGTGCGGGCGTCAATGAACTCCTGGATGGTCCCGTAAATGATGGGGCCCGTTGGATTCGAGGGCATCGACTTAACCCACTGGTAATCGCTCATGAAACTGTTAGCGTCACGCTCCATAGGCACTTTTACGAAAATAGCAGGAGGAGACCCAAAGGCCCCATGATCAGTCATCGTCGGTCCGGTCAAGGTAGCCGATACATTGTTCTTCGGCGCAAGATCCGTGTATAATGCTTCGTAGTCCAAATAGGTGGTAACCGCACCACTCACCGGATGACGGACCGAACCACCAACGCCCTCGATATAGAGCACTCTTGTCAGCTTCTCCACGGTAGACCTACTAGGAGGCTGATCCCAGGTGCTATCAAGGTCCTTCACATAAATCTGGGCCATACCGCCGTTAGGAGAGTAGACGTAGTGTCCCTGCAGAGGACTGAGTTGATTGGAGAGGAATGTTAGTGAGTCCTGAGCATGCTGCAATACCTTTTTGCTCCGCACTTTCACGTAGCCACTCGCTTCAAACAAGCTAGCAAGACCATTTTTCTTTGTGATATTGAAGTCCCGGTGATTATGGTAAGCATGTAGTCCGTGGTCTGCCACAAGGGCATAAACGCAGGCATAGTGATAACCACGAGACTTGATAGTCTCAGTAACCCATTGTAGAAAGCCGTCCGTTCTCCGCATGAAGTAGTCCCTAATGCTATACAATGGCTCATTGACTTCGGGCAAAGTCGGACCAAACCCAAATGTCCGCGCGGAAGGGTGTGCATGTGCGGCAGTCGCACCCCCAATAGCATGGGCAATGTTATCGGGTCCTGGAAAGTAGAGCGTAAGCACATCTGGGAAGTGCTTATGAGCCCTCAATTCCTTATCACCAACTGCGGAAGATAATCCATCAAGAGTCTCTGCGCCTTTCAGATTGTGGTCAACTAGGCTAATGTTGGAGCTGATAATATTGGGCCTGATGTAAGGATTTGAGGTGGGATAGTAGTAATTCCTCACCTCCGAGTCAGACTTCGAGTACCACTGATGAACGGAAACAGACAAAAACCGCGGATGTCCTGGGCTGTACTTTGCAATTCTGTCGTACAGACTTCCTGCTCCCTTTTTCACTTTGCGATTGAAAACTCCGGTACTTGCCTGGAGGGCATGGATCTTCGACTGGGCAGTCTCACCGGAATTAAAGGGCTGCACCGACCGATTGGACTGTTCTCTCTCGAAAAAAGAATTCCCGGTAATGCCATGATCTCGGGGAGCCATGCCGCTAAAAATCCCCGGCCAGTTTGTCCAGGTCACCGTCGGCAAAGCAGAAAGCGCCGGTTCCTCTCGGTTCTTGGCGTCCTTGAATAGGTCTCTGAGGTTTTCTCCGTTCTTTCCCGCCGATGATAGCACTCCCATGACGGAGTTATAAGCAAACCCATCTACTGCAATGATTACCGTTTTTAGCGGGCAAACTTCAAAAGAGGCAAATACCACTTCAATATGTTCCTCTCCCATTTTGAAGATTCCTCTAACCCTTTTTGGAGGCCTTCGGTACGACGTGCTGTCCAAGGCAATCACCATTTGCAGATATTGATTGTTGTTTATGGACGTCACCTTTGCTTCCTCAATGGAGCTAGCAAGGTCTATTTGCCACGTCTTGGATTCATGGTCGTACTCCTCCAATAGCAGCTCTTCCTCCTCCCATCCGGGGTAGTTAACAAAAATTGCATTGTGCTTCACAGTCGTTCCCGCCGCATATTTGTAATAGTTAGGGGGGCTGTGAGCCGTAAAATTCACATGGTATGTCTCTTCCGTATTGCCGTATTGCATCTTGATCTTATCATTGGCCCGGATGAGATTGGGGATTTCAGGAATATCGTCCATCAGCACCATGATCGGGTCCCCGATAACCTGACCTACTGCGTCCAGTTTGAGTGGCATGTGGCCGTCGTTGATCGAGAGGAGAGCGTCACTATCATAAAAGTCCGGGTGCACATCGGGTAGTCGGGGAAGAACCATATTAACAAAGCCCTCATCTGTACTTTCGTTGTGAATAATCTTGGGTATTTTACTAGGTAACAATGATCTAAATTGGGCGATATCGAGCACCGAGTCGCCCGGCACTGGTGACCCAGAGGTTCTACAAATAAATGAGTCATAACCTTGCCTATTGACAACATTCGAAGCACTTAAAGAGACCGGTACGTCCCCGATCCAGATAGGGATGCTTATCTGCCCCTGAAACCTCCCGGTCTTAGCATATGGCTTCCATTTACTCGGGGGCTCAACGTTGCTAGTTACTGGCAGCCGAATTCGAGAAAAAGATTGCTCCTGTATTGCATCCATATACTCTACCTCCACCTCCCGAATCATGGCCGCGTCACCCTTTACTATATCCGCGATCGCGCAGCTGACCGTACCTTTTAGGTCGATCGTCACCATTCCGTCCCGCATATCCAGGACTTCTACATCGTCAATGGTCACCAATGGATGCGGGTGACTTAATTCAATCGTTGACTCCACACGCTCACCATACTGATTGTAGAGGCTAATGGCCTCCTGAACTGTAGGCATCAACAAAAAAGCGTGAAACTCATTGTTCAGCGTTCCAAGACCCGTGATCACAAGTTGGTCGGTGATCTTGTAGGAAGTAAACTGAATACCATAGTCATGATATAGGCTCCCATATTGTCCAGGTAACATAACCCGATCAATTTCCCATTCAGCACCTGTCGCGATAAGGTCGGAGACCATCATGAGCTGACCATCCACATACAGGAAAAGCTCGCTCTCATCACGATCAGACCGTCTGCTCCCCACAAAATCGCCATGATTGTTAATCTGGTGAGGCAAAAGGCTGGTGCCTTCAGATGTAAACGGAATGGAATCCAAACGACCACCCTTCGTGAATAGAAGATGACTGCCCCGAAGTGCGACAAAGGCGCCGCCAGTCGTAATGTCCCCGAAAACCGAAACTTCCCCGGGATTGACCAGATGACTTATGCGTTGATTCCTTCGAGCTTGCAAAGCCTGGCCCTCAGGAGTATTGAGTCGCGGGTTCGGATTGTCTATCTCTCTCGTTGCCCCATTCAAGAAGCTATAGTACTTTTCGGACATCCCGTAGAGTATCTCCTCCACCATGGGCTCAAAGGGTAGGTTGAGATAAAGCACTGAGTCAGCTAGTTGCCTCAGGGACAGCTGGCTTGGATCAGACAACTCAACCCTCAGCGTCACCGCCAATTCGAGTAACCCTTGTCGAATAGCATCTGCCGATCTTCGCTTGGTTGCTTTGAGAAACACCTCGTCCAACTCACCAACACCTATGACTTCAAGGTAGGGTTCATCTGAAATGGTGATCTCTTCTCGCACTTTGGTGGCGGGATTGTAAAGGAACGCTCGGCATCCCCTTAGCCACGGTTCAAATTGGTTCTCGTCCGTTTCAGGGCCAATTAGGCTGTACGCGACCCAACCCTCGCTGGTAACGAACGGAACGGGTAACCCAAAGGAGGAATGCTTTGGTGGTGGACCGACTGCACCTAAATCGACAATCTCATAGCTCAACGTTTGTGAAATACAAGAAAAACGAAATAGCAGAACCAAAAGAACAGCGGTAAGAATTCTCTTGTGATCCATGGTGAAGTAGCCGTTTTCCAAAGACGAATTAGAATATACGGCAAATATCCTTTGTATCCTAGCTGCTACCGGATTTGTCTGCAGGCAAAGGACATGAACCACTTAAAGCGAAACCTGGAGGTGGACCTGCTACTTATTCATCTCTCAGCGAATCCACAGGGTTACTGTGAGCAGCACGCAGCGTCTGAACACTCAAAAACAAACCCACAATCAGTGTAAGAGCGAGCGTCGCACTGACATAGACCCAGGCGCTCACCGATACCCTTTGTGAAAAGTTTTGTAGCCAATAGTCCGTGGCCAGATAGGCTAATGGCCACGCGACGACCGCAGCGACCCCCAATAACCTCGCGATATTACCAGAAATAAGAAGCAGGAGACTGGCAATGCCGGCGCCGAGTACCTTGCGAATCCCTATCTCTTTCTGTCGAATGGAAATGGCGTAAGCCAGCAAGCCGATCAAACCTAAACACGCAATGAAAACCGATAGTGCTGAGAACAGGACCAGTATCATACCCATCGTCTTTTCAGATTGATAGAGCGACTCGTACGCTTGGTCGAGGAAGAAGTATTGAAAAGGCATCCCATGCGTGTGCTGATTCCAGGTATCCTCGATGAAACCGATGGTCTCCGCTAGGTTGTGGGTATGGTTGATTTTGAGGTTGACATACCCATCCATCCAAGACTCCGATAGCTCCAATGAACTAGGGGCTACTTTCTTGTGCAACGACTCAATGTGATAGTCCTTCACGACACCGATCACCGTCAAGGTCCGACCTTTCTTGAAAGCCGACGTGAGTTTCTGACCAACGGGCTCCTCCGACCCAAAGGCGTCAGCCGCGGCTTCGTTGATTACTACGGCATTGGAATCTGCCCCAAACTCCTCGGAGAAGAACCGACCGTCGACCAGCTCGAGACCCAACAGGTCCATGTAATCATAATCGACTTGATTGTTCAAGAATAAGAAAGTACCGGTCGTATCCTTGCGCCGATAGGAGCGGATATCATAGCTCCGGCCCGGTATTGTGATCGACTTCGCCACCTCTTTTACTGCTGGATGATTGAGCAGCTCATTCTTAAACGGTCGCAAATTGCCCCCTAACCACTCCGAACGTTCGATGACCAACACTTGATCCTTGTCAAAGCCCAGGTTGGTGCTGATCATATGTCGCGTCTGAAAATAGACGACTACCGAAATGACGATGATGGAAATGGCCGCAGTGAATTGCAAGGTGACAAGCAAATTGCGAAGCCACCCCGATCCACCCTTCGAGCCGTAAGTACCTTTGAGAACTCTAACAGGTTGGAAGCGTGCCAATACGAAAGCCGGATAAACCCCAGCCAAAAGGCCTACCATTAATGCAAAAAACAAAAGGGATAACAGAATCCGATAGTCGGAGAATAGACCAAACGCCAAACCTCTGTTGATCAATCCCTCAAAATACGGTAGGCAAGATGTGACAATCACGGTCGCCAGCACAGTCGCAATCATGGAGACCACCACAGACTCCAGCATGAACTGTACCATCAGCGCCAGACGTGAAGAACCAATGACCTTCCTGACCCCTACCTCCTTTGCTCTCGTGGCCGAGTGGGCAGTAGCCAGGTTGACAAAGTTGAAGATGGCGATCACCAGGATGATCATACCAATCACGGAGTAGATGTAGATATAGGTGATGTTACCCGGAGGTTGCAATTCGTCGAGCGCATCCGACCTTAAGTGTATGTCCTTTAAAGGCGTGAGTTTGAAATGTACTGAATTGCCTGAAGCCATCCATTCAGAGATAGATAACTCAGTGAAGTACTCGATCTCAGGCGCCATTCCCGAAAAGAATAACTCTTGAATTCGCTCCTCAAAATCGTTGGGGTCGACGGTGGCATCTAGCCGCAGGTAGGTATACGGATAGTCACCACCCGCAATCCAGTAATTGGTATCGAATATGCGATGACTGCTCAGGGAAGCCACGAGATCAAATTGAATGTGCGAATTGGGTCGCAATGGCCTGAGCACTCCTGTCACTTTATAGAGCACCGTATCATGATCCACCGTGAGAAATTGACCCATCGGGTCTTGATCCCCAAAATATTTAGTCGCCAGCTCGGCGGTCAAAACCATAGAGCCTGGAGCCTCTAAGGCCGTTTTTGGATTGCCTTTGTCGAGTTGGAAATCAAACATCTCGAACAAACTCGGTTCTCCGTAGACCATATGATCTTCGCTGAACTTCTGGTCCTGCACGCCAATCAATACCGGCAAGCTCTTCACGATCCTTGTGGTTTCCTTTACTTCAGGATAGTTCGCCATGAGTTCCCGCGCCATGGGAGCGGAAGTTGTGGCCTGAATGTTCTCTTCTCCCCTGATCAGTGCCTCGTTGCCCACCCGGTAGATGGTTTGATAATCCTCGTGAAACCGATCAAAGCTCAGTTCATTGAGTACGTAGAGCCCGACGAGGCAAAAGCTGGCCATGCCTACTGCAAGACCAAAGACATTGATAAAAGCATAGCGTTTGTGCTTCCACAAATTGCGTATCGCGGTGAAATAAAAATTCTGTAACATTCCAAAATTTGAGTTTGAGTGACCTTGTACGTCTTTCCATGAATAGGGCTGACAGCATCTGATGACGTTCCACCAGTAATGAAGACGCGCTTGAACCGGGCCGTCACGCTCAAGGCGGTCATGGTAGAACTCTTCGAGGTCTCCATGAAGCTCTTCATACAGCTCGGCCTTACAGTACCAGCGAAAAAAAGCATGTGGAATTCTTGGGATGGACCTTTGCCGTTTCATCACTATCCTCCCATTTGCCACTTGAAGGCCATTTCTGGAATTTGCTTTCGCAAACGATTCCGCAAGTCCATGGACTCATCCAAAGCACGTTTACCCACCGGAGTAATGGTAAAGAGCCGCTTCCGTTTCCCACCTCGTTTTG
>JBCCXG010000057.1:0-15920 GCA_039191945.1 Bacteroidota bacterium | reverse complement strand
CCCACGCCGGGTCCCGTGGCGTACCAACCCCATTGCGGATCTTTACCCTTCTGGTAAAGACTCTTAGGCGTAGACCAGGTAAGTCCGTCGTCGTCGGAATAGGTGACGTACGGAACACGTGTGCTATCGCCTTGTTTCCGGATGATATCGCCTTCTGCATCACTTCCTAGGTTCCAGGTCATGAGCAGCACAATGCGTCCCGTTCGCTCATCGATGACTGGACAAGGGTTTCCGCAGGAATTAGTCCCCTGATCCCAGACCACGATTTGATCGCTCCAGGAATTCCCGTTGTCTTCCGACCGACGCACCAACAGGTCGATGTCACCGGCGTCGCCGGCCTCGCGACCCTCTGCGAATGCCAATAGGGTATTGTCTTTTGTGACAATCAGCGCTGGTATCCGATAGTTATTGTGGCTCACATCGGACTGGGACCAAAGCACACGGCGCAAGACCCCTGAGTCCTCGGGTGCAGTACCGCAACTCAAAACCCAGGCAACCCAACCGAGCAACCACCCATGGGTCATCTTGGCCATCATTCGCTTCTCAGCATTTTCACCGGATTGACAAAAGCTAATTTCAAGGCCTGATAACTGACGGTGACGAACACCAGCATAAGGGTGACCCCTCCAGCCAACAAGAAATACATCGGATGCACATCCACATGATAGGCAAAGTCATCTAACCAAAGGTGAAGGGCCAGGTAAGCTACCGGGACGCCAATCAGAAAGGCCAAGCCGATAAGCAGTAGGAAGTCCTTCGAAAACACGCGAATGATATGACCGATGCTTCCTCCCAAGACTTTGCGTATACTCATTTCTTTGGCCCGCTGGTTCACCATGTAGGTGGCCAACCCAAATAGACCTACACAACTCATGAGGATCGCTATGTAAGTGAAGACGTTGAACAGCGTGGCGGTATTCCGATCCGATTGGTACAGGGAGTCGAGATCACTGGCCAGGAACGAATAGTTGAAAGGGGCGGTGCTTAGATTCTGCCAAGAACCGGCGGCCGCTTCAAGTACCTCCTTCGTCTGCCCGGGCCTGATTCGGATCACTGTGCTTTCGGGAATGAATCGCCAAGTACCGTTCGAGATCGCCATCGGTCCTATTTCCGAGTGCAGCGAATAGAAGTGATAGTCCCTGACCACTCCGACGACCTTGAGCTCACTAGCAATCGTATTGGTTATGTTTCTGGAAAACTTGAGTCCCAGCACCTGCTCAGGACTCCGCCCCATCGCATAAGCCGCGCTCTCGTTGATGATAACAGACAGTGAATCATTGAACTCCGGTTGGAAGCCTCGCCCTGCCAGGACTTCGATGCCGATGGCCTCGAGAAAATCATCGTCGACCGTAAGGGTATTGACCCGAATATCAGCAATGTCCGGATCACTTACCTGGAAGACATTGCTACCGTGGAAATTACCCGGTAACATGTTTGCGCCACCCAATGCACTGAGCCCAGACAAAGCCCGAAGTTCATTGGTAAATGCCGCATAGTTGCTCCCTAGCCTGTAGCCTTGCTTCACCACAAGCATGTGGTCTTTCTGAAAGCCGAGATCCTTACTTTGCAAGAACCGCATCTGCTGCGCCGCGATAATAGAACCACTGATCATTACAATAGATACCAGGAATTGCAAGACAATCAGCGAATTGCGGAGCCATACCCCCTGCTCACTTGACCGATATCGTCCCTTCAGCACCCGGGCCGGCCTGATGGAGGAGATGGCCAAAGCCGGATACAGCCCCGATAAGATGCCGACTACCACCACTAATCCAATGATTGAAATCCAGGCCCATGGCGAACGTAGGATGTCAAAGGTAAGGTGAGTGCCCAGTAGGCCGTTGAATCGGGGAACCAGTGCACCAATCGAGGCGAGGGCGAGGCAAGCGGATAGGCCTGCCAGGATCATAGCTTCGGCGAGAAACTGATAGATGAGCGTGGAGCGATGCGAGCCCAAGACCTTCCTAATCCCTACCTCTTGTGCCCGCTCTACGGATCGGGCGGTAGACAAGTTGATAAAGTTGATCGCCGAGATCAAAAGGATGATCACCGCAATGGCTGATAATACATAGATATAAGCCACGTTGCTGTTAGGCTCTATCTCTACGTCGGTGTTCGAGTGGAGGTGAATCGACTGAATGGGCTGCAGGTAGTACTCAAAAGCATGTCCTTCGTCTCTCCAATTCTCCCCTAGATCACTCGAGAGATTACCTCCCCCATATACTTCGACCAGATCATAAAACTTAGCTTCGAAGGCTTGGGCGTCGATATTTTGTTTCAATTTGACATACGTATTGACGGACGGGCTCCACCAATTGGCATTTTGCGAGGAAGATTGCAAAAAACCAAGGGAAGCCATGCTCCCCAACACGTCAAAGTGAATGTGAGAATTAGCCGGGGGGTCTTCGATCACACCCGTGACCACCAGAGTACTGTCATCTGATAGTATCGATCGGCCAACGACGTCATCCGTATCGAAGTACCGAAGGGCCGTTGAGCGTGTCAGCACCACACTCTCTTTGTTGTCCAAAGCAGTTGCGCTGTCTCCATGCAGGAAGGTGTACGAAAACACATCAAAGAACAGCGAGTCCGCAAAAAGGTATTTGGTTTCAATGAATGACTGATCGTTATCCGGGAAAGTGATCGTCCTTTCATTTTGAAAGAATATTCGAAACAGTCTGGTGGCCACTTCCACCTCCGGATAGTGCGCATTGAGCACGGGTGCGAGTGGGGCTACTGAAGTTCCAAAGTCCTTGGTCCGGCCGGGGTAGATCCGATGCAACGCGATACGATGGATTCTTTCGCTGTCCTCAAGGAATTCATCGTAAGACGTTTCGAACTGCACATATATGCCGATGATCAGTACACTGGCCAAGCCAATCGTCAATCCTAGGAGATTGATCAATGCATATACCTTGCTGCGCAAGAGGTTCCGAATAGAGATTTTCAGATGATGAAGGATCATGTACAATCGAATATCGCTCGACGCGCTCTAAGATACCTCA
Source organism: Bacteroidota bacterium (assembly GCA_039191945.1). Taxonomy (GTDB): domain Bacteria; phylum Bacteroidota; class Bacteroidia; order Cytophagales; family Cyclobacteriaceae; genus JAWPMT01. The sequence goes on along the minus strand of JBCCXG010000057.1, from coordinate 12,915 downwards.
TTTGCCATAGATCCCCCTGCAGCCAATCAAACGGTCCAATCATATCCGATCGTCACCCATCCGAGCGAAAATCAATGCGCACCATCAGGCCGCCGTTGGAGTGATAGTGGAATTCACCATTGATTTGTCTCGTCAGTCCTTGGATCAATTGAAAACCCAACTTCTCTGAAACTAGAGGAGAAAAACCCTGAGGCAAACCCGGTCCATTGTCCTTGACTTCGATGCGGTACGAGTCTGGGGAAAGGCGACGCAGGTGAATATCCATCTCGTTGGGACGATCCGTGCCGAAAGCATATTTGAAGGCATTGGTGATCAACTCATTGAGAATCAATCCCACCGGAATGGCCAGATTGAGCTCCAGAAAAACGTCCTCCACGTGCGTATTGATTTGGGCGGATGCCCGCTTGGCTCCGAAGGACTGCTCTATCTCCCTGACGATCTCCTTGATATAGTCCTGAGCATGGACCTTTTCCATGTTCTCCGACTGATACAGGTTCTTGTGAATGAGCGCCATGGAATTGACCCGATTCCGACTCTGCTGTAGAACATCTCGGGATTCCTCGTCTTCCACCATGACCAGTGCTGAGTTGAGCAGACTCAGGATGATTTGCAGGTTGTTCTTCACTCGATGATGGATCTCCTTGTACAAAACCTCTTTTTCCTTGAGTGTTTCCGTGAGGTCATTGGCTAGGGCATTGAGCCGTTCGTTTTGGCGATTAAGGTCCTGATTGATCTTACGGCGTTGGGTGACGAGGCGCAGTATGTAGATGATGATGACAATCGAGACGATCACCGATCCGATGGCGATGTTTCGAATCAGTCGCGCCATGCTTAGATTGGCCTCATACATTTTTTCTCGCTCCGCCTGGAGTAGCCTCGCCGTCTCTTCCTCTTGCTCGAGGGTCATTTGGTAGCGCAGCACAGCGATTTCCGTGATATTTTGGGCACTGAGGATCTCCTGACTAAGTTCAATTTCCCGTAAGCGCGCCTCGTAGGCCTGTTCAAATCGGCCCAAGTCAGCGTACAAATCCCCCAGGAAGCCACATGTCTTGCCTGCGTAGTTTTTGATCCCCTTTTCGGTAAACCACTGGTGAGATGACAGCAGGTACTCCTCGGCCATTTCGTATTGCCGCTCTGTTTGAGCAATCTTGCCTAAATAAGCCCGAGCCAAATAGATGTCTGCCTGCGTCTCTGCGCGATCGCCAATTGCCAGACACTGCCGATAGTGGTACTTCGCCGGCTCGTATTCGTACATCACGTAGTAGTAATAGCCCATGTTTTCATGGAGACTACTCAACGCACTCAACCGCTCGTGCCGCTCAAAGATCCCGAGTGCGGCGGTGTAGTACCATTCGGCGCTGTCCATCTCTAACGAAAGCAGACTGCCTCCAAGCGCTTGGTAAGACTCTCCCATACCGATGGAATCCCTTCGACTCCTGCGTAATTGAAGGGCCTGCCGATAGTAGTCGATGGCGCGATGATGATCGTCGATGGCGGAGTAGATTAACCCCACATTTTGATAGTAGGCATCCACCAAAAAATCTTGATTTCGCCGAGCGTAAGCTTCCTGGTAATAGCGTAGCGCCTCGACCAGATCAGACATGCGGTAGGCAATTCGGCCTAGATCAAAATACATCAGCGCAAACTGGGAGCTGTCCCTCGATCCATCGTCGTAGAGAAGAACACTTTCTAATAGACTCCGTGCTGTGTCGAACTGATCTTGGGCATAGTAAAGTGAAGACAATAAACGGGTGGCCTTGAGCTCCTTGTCGACATTTCCGGACACACGACGTAATAGTCGGCTCTTTTCAAAATGATAGGCGGCACTGTCCCATTGCTCCAACCTATTCCAACACAATGCAAGGTTGAGATGGGCGGAAGCTACATCTTCTCTATGATCCACAGCCGCCGCCATGCGCATGAATTCCGTGTAGTGATCTATGGCTGCTCGACAGTCCCCCAGAAAGTACTTTATGATCCCCAGCTGATTCAAGCACGCCCTCACCCTAGAGGTATCATTGAGCACCAGAAACCCTGACAGGGCGCTATTTACCTTAGTCAGTGCGCTGTCGTAGTTGCGATCACGAAAAAATGCCATCCCCTGATCGAAAAGGACCTTTGAAGCTCCCTCCTCGTAAGCCGTGGATCTTGCGGCGGAAAGCGCTTCTCGCATAGGTAGTACACGCAAGGAGTCTACTGACAACCGACGGTAGCGCGAGATCATGGTATCGATGTCCGCAGGCTCCAATTGCGCCTGCACAGATACAGCAGAGAGCCAGAGCAGTATAAACAAGGCAGTGAGTCGTGTGAGAAGCACAGACGAAAATAAGACAACGCATAGAAAGGAAGCATGGTCGTATGACTAGATTTTGGACCGAACGTCGGGTAGCAATCAGCCCGGTGCTGCTCAAATGCTCAAAATCCGTTTTTTATACAAATCATAAATAAATGCAATCATTTTTTATACATTTATGTAATAAATAGTATCATGAAAGGCAAAAACCTCGGAGAGTTTGAAGAGATCGTACTGCTGGCCATTGCATCGCTTCTGGATGACGCCTACAGCGTGAGCATCACCGATAGGATAGCGGACGTCACGGGCCGAAAGACGAAATTGGGAATGGTCCATGCCGTACTCAATCGACTGGAGGAGAAAGGCTATATCGCTTCTGAATTGGGTGATCCGACCCGCGAGCGGGGTGGCCGCAGGAAAAGGTTCTTTCAGATTTCTAAATCCGGCAAAGTAGCGCTTCTCCAGGCCAAAGCGCAGAGAGACAAGTTCTGGGAAACCATTCCATCTATCGTCTTCAGGGATTTGCAATGAATCGTCGAAACACTCCCCCACGATGGATGACCCGATTTATTTCCTGGTATTGTCATCCTAAATACGCCGAAGACCTATTGGGTGATCTGGAGGAGTACTACCGGCGAAACCTCGAAGTAGGTCGCAACCGGGCTGACTTCATCTATTTCCTGGATGCGGTGAAATTCATGCGGCCCTATCTGGTCAGAAAGGTAAAACTCAATAATAGAATGACAAATCTGAATTTGGTAGCTAACTACCTCAAGACCGCCGTGAGGTCCATACGGCGCAATCAATTGTTTTCCGGCATCAACCTAGTGGGCCTGGGGATTTCCATGACCGTCTGTCTGCTCATGATCGCCTACGTGGCGGAATTGCTCAGTTACGATGACTTTCATAGCAAGCGCGATCGGATCTACCGGGTCACCAACTATTACCACAACTTGACGGGTGATAGTTTTAATGGGTTGTTTGCTTCCACGTCTTTACTGGTGGGCAAGAAGCTGCAGGAGGAAGTGACTGGTCTGGAAGAGGTCGTCATCATCCGGAGAAACTTTAGCGACGACATTCGCAAAGGGGACAATGCGGTGAACATCACTGGCTATTACACCGAAAATCAATTCTGGGACATCTTCTCCTTTGAGTTGATCCAAGGCAATCCGGAGACCAGCTTATCCCACCCGGAATCCCTCGTTCTGTCACAGTCTGCGGCAAAGAAACTTTTTGGTGACAAGAACCCCATCGGGGAGATTGTAGAAGGTCGAGACAATAACTATACGGTGACCGGCGTCATGCGAGACGTCCCGTACAACTCTCATATGCAGTTCGAGGCGCTCGTACCTTTCCACAAGCTTGAATCGGAAAAGCAGGTCGAGGGTGATGCCAACTTCATCAGTTGGAGGAGCATGTGGACCAATTATGTCTACTTCCTATTACCCGAAGGCGGCCAAATCGAATCCATCGAAAGCAGCCTAGCGCAACTAGCAAGCGTCGAGAACGCAAAGACTGATCGCTTTGCCATCGATCTGGGCATAGAAAACATCAATGAAATTGTACCCGGAGCATCCAGGTCCAACGAGATCGGACCCAATTTCGAATGGATCATTGTCTATCTGCTTTCCGGACTGACCTTCATCGTGATGTTGTCCGCGTGCTTCAACTACACGAACCTATCGATCGCCCGTTCTCTGAGACGGTCAAAAGAAGTGGGAGTTCGCAAGGTCGTGGGTGCGAATCGCGGACAGATTACCTTTCAATTTCTCACGGAGGCGGTGGTCATTGCGAGTTGCTCTTTGATGGTGGCATGGCTCCTGTATTTTTTCGTCAAAGGGCATTTTATGGCGGTCTTTCCGATGGGGGCCATGCATCTCGACGCTTCCTGGAGTACTTTGGTCGCTTCTGTCGTATTCGCAATAGTCATGGGATTGCTGGCTGGTATCGTCCCTTCCCTCCTCCTGTCCAGAATACCGCCTATCGCGATTCTCAGGGACGTTAGTTCACGCAAGATCTTTCGTGGCGTGAGTTTGCGACGGGTGCTGATTGTGTTTCAACTGTGTCTCTCCGTCGCCTTTGTGATTGCCACAGCCACGACCTACCGCCAGCATGACTATGCCATCAACTTTGACTTAGGGTTCCGGACGGAAGACATTGTCAATGTAAGTCTACAAGGCAACGATCCGGAAGTTCTAAAAAGTGCTTTGGAGCAAGTACCTGAAATCTCCAATATTTCTACCTCCTCTATGGTTATGAGTACGGGAAGTGCGTGGTCAGAAACTTTTACATACAAGGATCCGCTGGACTCCGCATCGCTTTGGGTCAATCACGTGGATAGGGCCTTCACAACGCTGCATGATTTCAATTTCCTGGCCGGTGGTACTTTTTTGCGTGATCTTGGGGAGGGTGACTCATCAAAATACATCATCATTGACGCCTTGACGCTCAACAGGTTTAATATGGGCACACCGGAAGAAGCCATAGGGCAAAAACTGACACTGTCCGAACGAGGGGTGAAAAGGCGCTATGAGATTACGGGCGTGATCGACGAGTTCCAGTACTCACGCATTGATTGGGACACAGAGCCTGCGGTATTTCTCCAGGGTGAGGTGGATCAATTTCGATTCCTCAACCTTTCCGTAGAGACGCAAGATCCCCTAGGTCTGATGGTCAAGATTGAAAAAATGTATCGATCCATCGATGACCTCCACCCTCTCCAGGCAGAATTCTACGACGAACGTATCAACAACGCTTATCAGGATTTTTCCAAATCCTTTCAAATATTCAGTTTTCTTTCTGTGCTAGCCATCTCTATCGCAATGATGGGATTCCTGGGCATCGCCGTCTTCACCATGGAAACAAGGATGAAGGAGATCAGCGTACGTAAAATCCTCGGAGCAACCGAGAAGCAATTGGTGCTGCTTCTCAGTAAGGGGTTCTTGAAAATGATCGTCATAGCTGTTTCGATCGCCACGCCGTTGACCTATCTGCTGTTTTCTCAGGTGATCCTTGAAGGGATCAGCCACAGAGCACCGCTCGGAGCCGATATTCTGTCTTCCGGAGGTTTAGTCATTCTGTTTTCGGCCCTACCGATTGTCATATGGCAAACCTTGAGAACAGCCAGAACCAACCCGGCAGAGACCCTGAGAAATGACTAAATAATCACAACGGGCGAAATTTTCGAGGCCATTTGTAGGCATTGCGGGGCGATAAAAGCGACATTTGCAGTCAACCTATTCGTCAATGAAGCTGCATCATATCCGCAATGCCACCATGGTCATAGAGGTGGACGATATTGCGATCCTGGTAGATCCCATGCTGGGTCCGAAGGGCAGCCAGGCGCCGTTTACCCTTTTTCGATACCCCCCGAGACAAAATCCAATCATTCCCCTTCCCGAAGGCGCAGTTGATCTGCTGGACAAGGTCAATCACTGCGTCATCACCCATCGCCACCCCGACCACATCGACCGGGACGGACAACAATTCCTGATCGAACGCAATATTCCCGTCCTCTGCAGCCAACATGACTATGACCTTTTTCGCAGTCGTGGCTTGTATGTCACGCATGCTGTACAAGCAGGACAAGAAGAACCTTACCTAGGAGGCAAGGCGATCGGGGTGGAGGCCAGACATGGCTACGGTTGGGTAGCGAGGCTCATGGGCAAAGTGATGGGTTATTACCTGGAATTTCCCAATTGCCCCTCGATTTACCTGAGCTCGGACACGATATTCACCGAACAAGTAGCCCAGGCGATCCACGATTACCAACCTGACCTATGCGTATTCGCCGCAGGGATGGCGAGGCTTGACGTGGGCGAACCACTGCTGATGAACATCGAAGACATGATCAGGTTTGTCAAAGCCTCTCCGAAGCAAGCCATTGCCAATCATCTCGAGGCCGTCAACCATTGCCCAGTCACGCGCCAGGAGCTGTCCCGCGCACTCCAGAAGGAAGGCGTTCGCCAAAAAGTCTGGATTCCGGAGGACGGCGAGAGCAGGGTTTTTGATTAGGGAAATCCTAGTTCCTTGGCTTTCTTGAGGTGCTTCTCACTGGCTTTACCATCACCCATTTGCTTGTAGACGTTCGCCAAGAGATAGTGGGCCTCACCTGAGTATTTTTGCCGCTTGATGTATTTCTTGAGATCTTCTGCCGCCAAACGGTCTTCACCAATTTCAAGCAAGTACTTGGCCCGATTCAGAAGGTGGTCGTATTCAGAAGGATTGTTTCGCACCAAGCGATCATGGGCCTTCAAACAGAGATTTTGGCGCCCCTGGTCCTTAGCCAATTCGAATAACTCTGTGTGGTAGCTATCCTTAAACTTAGTGTATTTGGATGCACTATCTAGGTATTGGATTGCCATGGTTGAGTCTGCCGATTTGAGCCGGCACTCATGCAATAAATAGTAGGCTTCTGCGTCTTTTGATTTCTTGTCCAGCAAGAACTTAAGGTCCGTTTCCGCTTGTCCATAATCAGATAAGTTCATAGCCGCGATTGCCCGATCGAAGAACAAATCATAATCACTATTGTCTATGGCCACGGCCATAGAAAAATCTCTGTAGGCATTAGAATAGTGACGATTTTTCAACAAGATGATACCTCGATTCTTATACCCCTCTTTCAATCTGGGACGCAGCTTGATTAGCTGTGTATAATCGGAGTAGGCAGCCTGTTCATCCCAAAGTTCCATATACTGTTCCGCACGGTAGGATAGGGCAACCCAATTGGTCGAATCCAGCTCAAATGACTTGGAAAATTCCACCAGCGATTGTGACTTATTTCCAAAGTCTCTCAATACGGATCCCTTGAAGAGGTAAGTCGCCGGATGCTCTTCCATACTCAAGGCGCTGTCAAAGTATTGAAGGGCCCTATCTTTTGCGTCTGACATCAACAAGCAGATCCCCCGATCCAGGAGCAGTCTTGCTTGTTGGTCCATCTCGTAGTGATCAAAATAGTAATTCAGCGACCTCTGCACAGACTCTTCTTTTCGAAACTTTGAACTAAACTGAAACTCACCGGTCCGGACACTGTCCACTTCTAAGTTGACCGCATCCCGAAAGAGGCGGACAGCTTCATGATAGTTGCCCAATTCCGTCTGAAGGAATCCTTTTATCGAGAGGTAATGATAATTGGATGGGTCAAGCTCGATGAGTGTATTCACATCCTCTTCAAATTGCGCAAGGTTCCCGTCAGCAAGGAGTGCCAGCATTCCCCGTATCATGATTCCCTCCTGCCACTCCGGATTGACCAACGTCGCTGCTTCGATCGTCTTGCGCGCCGTTTTCGCCTTCCCACTCCATATCTGAAGGCTAATAAGTGGTTTATATGCCTGGACAAATCCGTCATCCACCTCGATGCATCTCTTGAAACTACCCATTGCCTGGTATGGCTGCGAGTTCTGTAAGAAATACTGGCCCATCCCATAGTGCCCAAAAGCCTCGTACGCCGGCACATCCAGCAAAGACTTGAATATCTGTCTCGCTTCTTTTACATCTTTAAGCTCCAGCGAGACCATACCCAGCATGTATTTGGCCTCCAAGAACATCGGCTCCTTGGCTAGCGTTTCATCGAACTCGTCAACAGCCTTGTCCAACTCATCTCTTTCGAAATGAATAATTCCAAGATAATAACCAATAAACGGTACTTCGTAGAGCTGCTTCAGTTGCTGGAATTTGTAAAGGGCATCAACAAGCTCACCAGATGACCAAAGGTCCAAACCCTCTTGGACCTCCAATTCAAAAAAGGAGGCACTCTCCTCCCCTTCATCAATCTTCACTTCACCATCGGGTTCCTCCAGATAGTTCTGAGATACAACAGGTTGGATGGCGAATAAATCTTCGGAAGCGTATTTCGTTACATCAACTTGTGCATACGAGGCACAGCACAGGTAAAGCACTAGGATCCCGAACAGAGTACCCTTTGGCCGCGGTTGTTTCGTCAAAAGTACCAAGGTAGTAAGCGTTAAAGTGGTTAACGACTAAAACCCAAAGGAAGCAAAAGTATCGTACACTCAGCCGTACATCTGACTTATTTGCGCTTGATTTTTGTCAGTAGCCCACCGCAGCTCCTTCGCCGCTAGCCGAGTCTGAGGCACCCACCAGCACGCCTCTTTCCTTGTCTTTGACAATTCCCATGAGCTTACCTAGCGTCTCCCTTGACACCATTTTATGGCCCATCCGCTCCAGCGCCTCCCGGGTATCCGGAGATACTTTGGGTTCGTACATGATTCGATCAGGCAACCATTGATGGTGGATCTTTGGCGCTTCGATGGCCTTATCGATACGCATGTCGTAAGCTAGTACTGCCAGCACCGTCTGAAACACAGTATTGATGATCGTACGACCTCCTGGACTCCCAATGACCAGATACGGCTCGTTGTCCTTGGCTACAATCGTCGGGGTCATGCTCGACAGCATCCTTTTCTCTGGTGCAATCAGGTTAGGGTTTGTGCCAATCTGCCCGCGGCTAGTCGTCACGCCTGGAACAGGATTGAAATCTCCCATCTCATTATTGAAAATGAATCCAAGGTCCTCAGCCACCATCCGAGAGCCGTAACTAAACTCCAAAGTATACGTCAAGGATACAGCGTTGCCCTCTGCGTCCATTACCGAAAAATGCGTCGTGCTATTGCCCTCTCCGTACAATTGCCCAAAGCGAGAACTATCACTAGGAGAAGCATTAGACCAATCAATGCTGCTGAATCTTTTTTTGGCGTGTGCCTTGGACAATAACAGATCCAAGGGCATTTCAGGATTGAAGTCCGGGTCGCCGAGGTGTTCGGCACGATCGGCAAATGCACGTCGCATCACTTCCGCTACCAAATGGGTATAGGAGGTTGAATTGAACTCAACAGAATCAAAATCCACCAGCTCCATCATGTTCATCATCTCGATGAGCGCCGTTCCTCCTGAACTTGGCGGAGGCATCGAATAGATCGTATAGTCTTTGTAGGTGCCTTGTACGGGTGTTCGCTCCACGGCTTCGTACTTCGCGAGATCCTTTCGCGTAATGATACCCCCATTCTCCTTCATCCAAGTTTCGATGCCTTTGGCCACTTTTCCTTTGTAAAATCCATCACGCCCTTTGTCCCTGATCAGCTTCAGCGTCTCTGCAAGCTCCAGCTGCTGCCAGGTATCTCCGGGTTCGACAATCTCTCCTGCCTCGTTTCGAAAGTATTTATCCATCATGGGGAAGCGCTCCGCATTTTCTTCAAAGCTCTTGGCAGCCCAGTACAAGGTCCAATTGAAAGGAAATCCCTCCGCCAAATCCACTGCTGGCTGTACCAGGTCCGCCCATGGCAGTTTACCATACTTTGTGTGTGCCATCGCTAGTCCCGCTACCGTACCCGGCACTCCGATCGCCTTGGCAGTCAGGTGGTTTTCCATGAAGATCAGTTCCCCATTATCATCCAGGAACATGTCTGGCGTCGCTGCAAGCGGTGCTTTTTCCCGAAAATCGATTGTGGTGGCTTTTCCCGCATTATCCATGTAGACAATGAATCCTCCACCCCCAATATTACCCGCCGAAGGGTGTGTCACCGCCAGCGCAAATGCGGTGGCCACCGCAGCGTCGATCGCATTACCCCCTTTTTTGAGGATGGCAACGCCCACTTCTGATGCCACGTCACTCGTAGAGACGACCATGCCATTGCGTGCATATTCCTGAGCAGACAGTCTTGAAGAAGGCGACATGAAGACCGCCAACAGTAGAGTTGTGAGGATGAGTTTTTTCATAAGTAGCATTTCGAAAGAGCGAAAATATCGATTCTACCTGGAAAGGATGCAACGTTTATGCAAATGGGGCCAAGAACGAGGTCATTCGTCGCGCAACGCGTCTACCGGATTGAGACGCGCCGTGTGGAATACCTGGTAGCCGACGATCAAAAAGGCCAGTGCCGCTGTGACCACCAATGCGTAGATGAACAATAACGGATCGATCTGCACACGATGGGCAAAAGTATTGAGCCAGTCGTTGCCGAAATACCAAAGAAATGGCGCAGCCAGGAGGTTCCCGATCAAAACCAGTAACACAAAGCTTCTGGAAATAAGCAAGACCACATCCCCAATCGTAGCTCCAAGTGTTTTTCGGATGCCAATCTCCTTTGTTTTGCTGGCTGCTACCAGTGAGATCAACCCCAAGAGCCCGATGGCGGAGACAATAATAATCACAGCAGCAAAAACACCAAGTACCTGCGCCAGCTGTTCTTCCTCGCGATACTGCCGATCGAAGTCCTGATCCAGGAAGGAAAACTGCAGAGGAAAATTAGGGTACAACATCTCCCAACTGTCCTCGACGGCTTCCGTCACCCCGATGGTTCTTCTCTTATCAAACTTGACGGCGTAGTATCGACCAAATTGGTCCGAGTCAAAGTCCATGGCCTTTGGCCAGATCTCACTTTGAAGACCGAGCCCGTGATAGTCTTTTACTACGCCAATCACCGTTCCGGCGGGACGCTGTGACGGACTTACGATCTCTTTCCCCAGGGCCTCTTCTGGCGAGGACCATCCCATGGCCTGGACACACGTTTCGTTGAGGATCAACCCGCTCTTCAGCTCTGCCGGCCGATCTTCGCTGAAGCCACGACCCGCCACCAATTCTAAGCCTAAGGCACTCAAATAAGACTCGTCAATCGCCATGTATTCCGTGTGGACAGGCTCATCTGAGACGCGCTCAGGATAGGCCCATTGTCCCTGCCAGCCCGGGCGCCCTGGTAAAGCGTTGGTATGAGAGACCTGCTGGACACCGGTGATAGACAAAAGTTGTGCTTTTACCACCGCACTGGACACTTCTCCTGTGGCGTTGGTTGCATCGATCACGAGTACCTGCTCCCCGTCAAACCCCAGGTCTTGCATTCTCATGTAAGCGAGCTGCTGAATAACAAGTAGCGTGGCCAGGACCAGGCCACTTGAAACAAAAAACTGAAAAGCGATGAGCGCCCGTCGCAGGGTCAAGCCTTGCCGACCTGATTTTGCAATTCCGCGAACCGCAGTCAATGGCTTAAATCCTGAAATGACCCAGGCAGGATACCCGCCAGCTACTAAACTGACGGCGGGTATCAAACCTGCAACTCCCAGCAAGAACGGTCGGTTCAAGAAAGAGAGCAGCGTGTACTCTTTCCCCAGAAGACCATTGAAGAAGGGCAAAAGCAATCCCACAAAACCGATGGCCAAGAGGAAAGACAAACTCGTAAGCAGCAGCGACTCGATCAAAAATTGGCTGACAAGGGCCACTCGCGACGAACCATGTACTTTCTTAATACCTACCTCCCGAGCTCTGTGCAACGAACGCGCTGTGCTCAAATTGATATAATTGATACAAGCCAGCAGCATGAGGAAAGCCGATATGATCATGAGCGTATTGACTCGCTTCCTCGAGCCATTAGGCCCCATACCATTGTAGAAGGTACTGTCAAGATACACTTCCTCCAGTGGGATGAAAGCGACAGAAAAGTCGACCCCCATCTCATCCAGCCACTCCCCCACGTGCTCGCGATATATACCTGCGGCTTTTGAAGTGACCTGGTCGATCTGCACCCCCTCGCGAAGCATGAGATAGTTCCTAATGTTGAAGTTGCCCCATCCTTGACTGTAGCTGAAACCCACAAGCTTCTCGTAAGTTGCGAAGGAAATCAGGCCATCAAACTGCAGGTGTGTATTGACAGGTGGGTCCGCGATCACCGCTCCAATGCGATACTCTATACTATCCTGCATAATAATTGACCGCCCAATGGCCTCACCCTTGAAATACAGGTCCTGCATCGACTCCGTGATCAGCATAGAGTTGGCAATGGTCAGAGCCTCCTTGGCATCTCCGGCCACTGTTTCAAATGAAAAAATGTCGACGAACTCGCCGGTGGCAAAGAAAAAATCTCGCTCATAATAGCTGCCTTGTCTTTCGACCTGAAACGTCGGGGTAGCTCGAGTGGAATAGGTAACGGCTTCCACTTCGGGAAATTCCGAACGTAACTTGTCTCCTACCGGCCATGCGTTCGTTTCCATGCCCCCGTCGGTGGAAGCGGTCACAACCTTGAAGATCCGGTCTCCTCGTCTGTGGAATTTGTCGAAGGACAGTTCCTCCAAAACATATTGCAAAGTAAACGCTCCCATGGCCAACCCCAAGGAAAGGCCGATCAGGTTGATAAGTGTATGTCCCTTGAACTTCAACAAGGACCGGTAGGCTAATTTTAAATCTCTCATAAGGGGTAGAAAAAGCAGTTTTGGGGGTCGACGCGCCTTCTTGATCAACTGGAGGCGAACGAGTTGGATGGCACCCAGGGCGTACCTCCGACGGGCCTTTCGCAAGCCATAGAATGCTAAGTCCTCTTCGAATACTTCAGCCAGATCCCCTTCAATCTCTTCCAGGTACTCCCCTCGAAGAATAACTTGAATGAATTTCAAAGGCCACCTAGGTATGTTCATTGGATATCGACACCCCTCACCACTGCCCTGTTACGCTGTAGAATAAGGATTATATTATTCGTAATTGCAGTAAATATATATGATATTGTTCGTAATTGCAGTTTATTTGTTTCACGGGCTTTGGTGATATTTTTTGAGCACTGCACTTCAAACTGTATGCTCGGCCTCGAGCCATACCATCATCTTCCTGCTCGTCGAAGGCT
>JBCCXG010000056.1:0-15921 GCA_039191945.1 Bacteroidota bacterium | reverse complement strand
GCTATGGGAGGTCCATACTGTTCAAAGACGACACCTTTGTCCCTCAAATCGTCAACAATGCGCTCAATGTTTTGGACTTCAAAGTTCAGTACGGTGTAATTGGCCGGCTTATGGTCTGCCTTGGCGTAAATCACTGCCGTATTGTTACCTGGTAGGTACAATTCCAGAAAACCGCGCGCGTTTCGGTGAACCTCGAGCCCTAGCGTCTGTTCATAAAAGGTATGGGTAGCTGGGATGTCGTGAGTGGAGAAGGTAAAGAAAGCGGGAAATCTCGCGAGCATGGCGACAGTGAGTTTGAAGGTAATATAAAGCTAACGGTGGTCAGCTCCAGACAGTTTCTCAACAGGGAGTTGGTGTATGAGGTCTTAGATCAGGAGTACTTTCACGTGCTGGTCACCGGAGGGAGACGAGGGGCCGATCGGATGGCGGAACAGTTCGCGATCGATCGGGACATACAGCTCCAGGTTCATCTGCCACAATTTCGCAAGCATGGTAAGGCTGCGTATCGCAAACACTATGAAGCCATTCTCCAAAATTGTGACCGCCTCATCGTTTTTTGGGACGGTATGGCCCGTGGTCCCAAGCAGTCGTTGGAAATGGCCAAGGCGCTGGGGAAATCTTACCGCACGGTGATGTATTAGCCATGCGTCGGCACGGTCAAATGCCCAGGCTCCTAGAGCTTTTGTCTGAAAACATGCACGGGAAACTTAATTTTGATTTGTTTTCCTCCCACAAGCCCATCGATCATGACCGGAGAAGACCTAGCCCATGCATTTGAAGGCTTCAGAGACCAACTGAAGTCCTACCTTTTGCGGATGACCGCGAGCGTTGAAGATACAGAAGACCTCTTGCAAGAAACTTTTGTCAAAGCGTACAACGGTCTTTCAGGTTTCAAAGGAGATGCTTCTTTAAAGACCTGGGTATTTGCAATCGCTTCCAACTTGGCCAGGGACTTGCTCAGAGCTCAGAAACGATGGCCCGAGCACGTGACGGATATTTGCAAAGAGGCAGCGATGAACAATCAGGCTTTTTTCCAAGAAGCCATGCAAATCCGTCATACGTCTCCACAAGGGAATTTTGAGATCAAAGAGCACATTGCTTTTTGCTTTACCTGTGTCTCCAGGTCTTTGCCCCTGGAGCAGCAGTTGACCCTCTTCCTCAAGGAAGTTTATGACTTCCGGGTGAAAGAGATTGCCACGATCCTGGATCAGACAGAGGCCATGATCAAGTACTATCTGCATACGGCGAGGAAGAAAATGATCCAGGTTTTTGATCATCGCTGCTCGCTCATCAACAAGGAGGGCGTCTGTCATCAGTGCACGGAGCTCAACGGCATCTTTAACCCGAAACAAAAAGCGCAGGAGGAGGTCGTTAAGATTCAAATGGCGCGCGATGCAGAGAGCAAGAGCAAAGAAGAGCTCTTCGACCTCCGCATGAAGATCCTACAGGAACTTGACCCCTTCCAATCACCCGCTGCAGCACTGCAGCTCCATCACTTGGAGCACAATCGGAAGGTGATGCAGGGATATGTCAAAAAAAACTCGAGCTGATCCTATCGTTTTTGCCAACTCGATCGTCAAAGGGCAAATGAATCTAAAATGAGAACACTTTCATTCATCTTATTGCTTATGAATTTGACGACAGCAAACGCACAATTGACCTCCGCGAAGACGGTGAAGCGAGGGTTTCATCAAGTGACATCAGTGGCCATCGAAATATCGGCCGACCCCGCGATCGTGTGGGCCTTACTGACCAACGCGTCTGACTTCTCTCGCTGGAACTCCACGATTGTGTCTCTCGAGGGAGACATCGAGGTTGGTGAGAAGATCAGGTTGAAATCGACACTGGACGAGAAGCGCACGTTCAAGATCAAGGTCAAAGCCTTGACGCCCGAGCAAGCCATGACCTGGGGTGATGGGCAGGGGACACGTTGGTTTCGGATCACGGAGACGGAAAAAGGCGTCCACTTTGAAATGGAGGAAAAGATTGGAGGCCTCATGTACCCCATGTACAAAAAGTACCTGCCTCCCTTTGAAGAGAACTTCAATCAGTGGGTGTTGGACCTGAAGCGCGAGGCAGAGAAGATTAGCTCAACTAACTAGAAAAAGAGAGCGCCAGCCTGGGAGGCCGGCGCTCGGTCACTATTTGATGCAAATACCCAGAGTATGTTTGAGATCAGTCTTTGATCGTCACTTCAGAGACTTGTCCCTCTGAGCTTAGCAGATATAAGCCAGCTTCAAGGTCTTCCACATTGATGCGGTCTATATTTTTTTCTTCGATGACCGGCTGTCCTTTACTATCGGTGATCACCACGTCTGAAGGAATAGACAGGTTTAAAAAGTTGGTCGCCGGATTTGGATAGATCACCATGCTCGCGGCCCGTCCGTATTGCGGCTGAGGGATGACATTCGTGATCTCCAGGTAGTCAATGGCCAGGTCCGCTTTTCTTCGCACGATCTTTAGCGTATTCTCGCCTTGGAGGAGGTCTACGGTCGTCTCCCAAAGATTCCAATAGGGTCCGTAACTGGGGAGGTCCACACTGGAGTGTAGTACGCCGTTCACCACGAGATGGATTTGACTATTGTCTGCGCCGATGTAGGTGAGGATGAAGTCGGCTTTGCCTGCCACAGGGATGTGTACATTGTACTCGAGGTAGGCGCCTTCTTCTTCCAATGTCATGTGTCCATCTCCTGAGTAGCCTCTAAAATCCTTGCTGAGAACGGCAGACTTGAGACCCAGGTGCTCTTCAGCCTCTACCTGTACAGTGTATACATCAGCGATCTTTCGAAAGATTGCTTTTGCTTCCACATTGCTGTAGACCGGTAGCGTAATTTTTTTATTCTGAGCGATGATACCGTCCCAGGCTACAAATTCATAACCTTCGTCAGGTTCGGCTACCAGAGTGATCCGCTCACCTTCGAAGAATTTTCCCCTTTTCGGGTACTGTTGGATGTTGCCATGTTCCGAATCCAGGGATACGGAATATGACACTTTCTCAAACGCTGCCGTGATGGATTGGTCTTTGTCAAGGACCACCTGGATTTCTTTAGTCTCGGCCACGCGATCTCCTGTCCACCCCACGAAAACCCAACCTTGCTTAGGCTCTGCCGTGAGCGTGATGGTATCCCCATTGACATAATTGTCTGTGTAGTCGGTGTCCCCTTGACCTACTTGGTTCACCGTGAGTTCGAAAGGGCGCTCAAAAGTAGGTGAGTCCGCTATCGCATGGGTATCGTCTACTTTGGTAAAGAGTGCTTTGACCGTGGTATGGTCAGCCATTATCAGCTTCAAAGGATTTTCGTCTCCCTCGACATCACCGGACCAGGATTGGAATACATAACCATCGTCTGGCACGGCAGTGAGCTGCACGGAATCACCAGCAGGCACGTAGGGGTCCGCCAGGGTTTGAAGAATGCCGTATTTCGCCTCGAGATTCAGCTCAAAAAGAATAGTCCGTCCTGCTTGTTCTATGATAATACTTCTTCCAATCCCCTCGGTCACGATCGAGATTTCTCCAGTTCTGGCTTCATTCGCCTCATTCTCCTCTACAATAAAGGTAACGGTCTGGTCACCCTCACCAAAATTGGTGGTGGTCGTAATCCAGGGATCGAGTACTTCGATCTCCCAGTGTGTATTGGAAATGATCTCCAGGTCTTGTGATCCCGCCTGCGAGAATTGAAGGTGATGGGTTGAGACCTGCAGCATAAGGCCCTCTTCTTCGCTAGCAATCGACGTGCCCTGCGCGTTTGCGATATGAATGCTACAAATTGAGAGGGTCGATGCGATCGTACTTGTAAGTATATGGCATATGAATCGTTTCATCGCTTTGCTCAATGATGTTAATAGGTTGAATGAATGATGTCCGTCCGTCCGATGAAGCTGTCGACTGATGGCCTACTAGCGAAGTGGGCACATGTCAACCGTGCCTTCAATCACGGAGATACTTGAAAATCGCTCTTGGTACTGGGGGGAGATGCTCCGGTCTTTCGGAGCTCATGCCATTAAGTCGGAGCTCGAAAGGAAGTATGTCTGCTGCTTGCACGCATAAATAGTGATATTTTGTGGTTGAATGGTACTAAAATAAGATTGAGATGCTGCTCCTCAAAAGTTGATTTTCTCTAACGCCCGTAAGCGCCGGGATGAATCGGCATTATTTCAGTTAGAGCAGGTCCGTCGTTCGTGACAGGCTGTTTCAGTCGCCTCTGGATGTGTCAGCAGGTGAGTTCCGGGTGGAGGTATCGACGATCAATTCTTGTCTACGCCACTAAGCCCTCTTTTTGGCATTGGATGCTGTCCGCTATCATTCATCATGAAATTGACCTGGAAGGTGACCCAGCAGGTGATAGGCTCTCCGCCTATCGTCGCAGGTTGGAAGTTTCCCAAACCCTCGACAGCGTCGATGACTACAAGGTCAAATACAAGATCCGATCGCTCTGCCACAGGTCGTGGGTTAGGGTATTGGGTCTTTGGCACCCTGAACTCCAAGGGACCAAAAATGATCGGGCCAAGCTCGCCCACTTCAATTCCGTCGACTTCTCCTTCCTTATTGATCCTGAGGCTGATCAAAGCTGTTCCAGTCAGGTTGTCCAGACGGGCTTGCTCTGGATATACCAAGCGATCACGGACGTGCTTTACCATGACCCTATGGCCTTCCGCATAGACCGGCAAGTGATCGAAGGTCGGTTGACTTAGGGAAGTGTTTGTTAAGGACAGCAGGAACCAAGCGCCGACCATGGGAAAACGTGTGACAGGCAAAAGTTTCATGGATTTCTACTCGAACTACAGAAGATAATCAATCTTGGCACCTCAAGGTATTCTGCCACCCTTGAAAGAGGCCGTAGTCTTTCATGGATGGTCGGTTTTCGACTCCTGCACAAATTATTTCCACGACATCAGCGGGAATTTATTTCGATGAACCGGAATAATCCGGGATGAACCAGAGTTTTGGATCTAAGAGGCGAGTAGATCCAGATCAGGGGAGTCCATGTTTCCATTGCCATTCTGATGGAGCAATTGTTTCTTGCTGGGTAGCACCATGACGGGTACACCCGCCGATTGCAGAATGGTTCGGGTGTTTCTCCCCAGGTCGGAATTGAGCCCTCCGTTGCCGTTGGCCCCCATGACGATCAGGTCATAGTGTACGGCTTCCAGGTGCTTAAGGATCTCGTCGGTGACGTTACCATTGAGGACGACGGTGCGCGTACCCCCATTTTGGCTCATCTCTTTCTGAAGTAGCTGTATTTTCTGCTCGACAAGACCTATAGAAACGTTGGTTTTATCCCTATCCTTGCCGTTACCGTTAACTTTACTTGGGACCACGTGTAGAAGCGTGATGTTAGATTGGACACTATTGTGAAACATAGCACCATATTTCAACGCTTCCCACGACGCTGGAGTGAAGTCGGTCAAAACCAAAATGTTCTCAAACCCTTGCACAAGCCTATTTAGATTAATGTTACAAAGTAATTTTTTCTTAGCTTCTGTCTACATGAGATTAGTTCAGGATAAACATGACTTATGTCAGTCATTGTTTTTGTTTATGTCAATGATCCACCTCTCGAAGGTCATTGGTCACCCACTAAGCTGACAGGAAATTGCCGATACTATCGAGTAATAATATGGACAGCGAGGACTATGATTTGCTGAAAAGCATATTCACGTCTGCGTCAGAGGGCATTATCATGATCAACAAGACGGGAGCGATTCTGCTGTCAAATCCAAGTGCAGAGCGCCTCTTTCAATACAAAGCGGCTGATATGCAGCTGCTCACTTTGGAGGACCTTGTGCCCGAGCGCTTCCGGATGATGCATGTCCAGCATCGGGAAAAATATTTTGAGTCGCCCAAATCCCGCTCCATGGCCTCAGGCTACGATCTGTGGGCATTGAGGAAGGATGGGTCCGAGTTTCCAGTGGAAATCAGTTTGAGCTGTATTGAGATGGACGGGGACACATTGGCCGTGGCGTTTATCATTGACGTCACCTTGAGAAAGCAGCAGGAGCAAGATCTCAAGGAAAGCCGCCTGAAGCTCAAAGAGTACGCCGATAAACTGCAAGAAAGGGTCCGCGAACGTACACGGGAGCTTGAGCACCTCAACCTCGGCTTGCAAAGCCAGGTACAAGAGCGCAAAATGGCCGAGTCGGCATTGATTGAGACGCAGAAGCTCTACAATGCGATTGCGGAGAATTTTCCGAATGGAGTCATCTCAGTATTGGATCTAGACTTCAAGTACATCTTCATCAATGGTGCGGAACTCAAGGATAGGGGCTGGGATCCGGACAAATTGATCGGTCGGTCTTATCTCGCCATGGCCAAGCAACCCGGCCTTTTGCAAGCCCAACTCCAGGCACTCAGAGAAAACGAGCAAGAATTTTCCCAGCAACTGTCGCTCAATGGCCATACCTATGAAGTCCATGGTGTACCGCTCTACGATGATGAAAATGATCTCTACCAGATGCTGCTGGTGGAGGAGAATATCACTAAACAGAAAAAGGCCGAGGAGGAAATTTTGCGTAGCCTGCAGAAAGAGAAGGAGCTCAACGAACTCAAATCCAGGTTCGTTTCCATGGCCAGCCATGAGTTTCGCACCCCGTTGAGCACCATCCTGTCCTCTGTCTCCCTGATCGGGAAGTACCCCGATGACGCAAGGGATAAACGCGAGAAGCACATCGATCGGATCAAGTCTGCCATCTCTAATATGACCAATATCCTCAATGACTTCCTATCGATTGGCAAGCTGGAGGAAGGTAAGATCGAATACTGTCCGGAGAAGATCAATTTGGGGGATATGCTCCGGCATGTATCTGATGAAATGGAAGGGACGCTGAAGGAAGGGCAAAGTATCGAGATACTGGGACCTGAGCCCGAACTGGAGACGGACCCCAAGTTGATGAAAAACGTCTTTATCAATTTGCTCTCCAATGCCAGCAAATACTCAGACGAAGGAAAGCTGATTACCGTAAGGGTGAAAGATAAGACCCAAAACTACCTCGTAGAGGTCATTGACCGAGGATATGGCATCCCCGAGGATGAGCAAAGCAACATTTTTACCAGATTTTACAGGGCCGGTAACGCCACAAACATACAAGGGACAGGTCTTGGCCTTAATATTGTTAAGAAGTACGTGGAGTTGCTACAAGGGTCCATCACTTTTGAGAGTCGCCTCAACGAAGGCACGAAGTTTAAATTGACGATACCTAAAAGATGAAGAAAAAGATACTGGTCATTGAAGATAACCAGGACGTCCGGGAGAATATCGTAGAGATACTCGAACTGTCCAACTACACGGTCACAGAAGCCGAAGATGGAAAGCAGGGTGTGAAGTCAGCGAAAAGCGATCTGCCCGATCTTATCCTTTGTGACATTATGATGCCCGAGATGGATGGGTACGAAGTGCTCTACATGCTGGGTAAGGATGACAAAACAGATGCCATCCCTTTCATTTTTCTCACGGCGAAAGCGGAGAAAGAAGACTTCCGCCAGGGCATGAGCTTGGGTGCGGATGACTACCTCACCAAGCCGTTTGACGATATGGAGTTGCTATCCGCGATCGAAAAGCGACTGACCAAGTACGAGAAGTTTAGACAACTCAACCCTGGCAGTCAGCCGGAAGCACTGCTAGAGGGTATTCACGTCGAGCGACATGATGTATCTACCGCGGCCAAGCAAGAAAGGAGCTATAAAAAGCACGACGTCATCTACCGAGAGGGTGATTTCCCTCACTACTTATACTACGTCACCTCCGGCAAAGTAAAGATCTACAAGATCAGCGAGGATGGGAAAGAGTTCATCCTCGACGTGCTCAACGACGGAAACTACTTTGGCTATCAATCACTCCTGCAAGACAAAAACCAGACGGAGTTTGCCGAAGCCATGGAAGCCACTACTTTGAAGCTTATCTCCAGGGATGACTTCCAAAAACTGATGTATTCCGACAAAGAGATCTCAAGGATCTTCGTCAAGATGCTGGCGAATGACGTGGTAGAGAAAGAGAAGGAACTGCTTCATCTCGCCTACGATACGGTTCGCAAGCGCGTGGCTGATAACCTGCTAAAACTAGACGATGCTTACGAGAACACGCAATTCAAAGTAGCCCGCAACGATCTCGCGGGTATGGTAGGTACTGCGACAGAGAGCGTGATACGGATCTTATCCGAATTCAAAAAAGAGGGTATGATCGCGATTGAGTCCAGTGGTATCAAGGTGATGGACCGCGACCGATTGCACGCGATCCGCTGGTAAGCTAGCGCAATGGAATACTGCGGATAATGGGCGACTCGGTTTTTTCAGGGAGGAGCTGATATTGCTCGTCATAAGCACCCCACGGACTGTTGGCAATGTAAAACAATGAGTCTTGGTGAACGACGCCCAGCGTAGGCTCACCTTTGTGCGGCAAAGCCTTGTCCAGCAACTCGAATGCGGCAATTGCAGACCGATCGCTACTCAGTTCATAACGTACCACTCGGAAGGGTTGCAAACCATTGTGAATGGCAATTAAATCTCCCTCGTACCAGTACAGTCCGTCAATACCTTTTAAAGGGTGGGGCGTTTCATTCCCAATTCGTTGTACACCCTTGGTTTTCAAGTCAATACTAAGAATGCCCTCTCGATAATCAGCGACAAACAAGCGCTTTCCCGCGGGGTCAGATGTGATTCCCTGCAGCGAGATCATATCTGGCATTGAGAGCCATTCGACCAGTTGTCCTGACGCTTCTTCCAGGCCATAGATGGCGGGATGTGTCGAGGAGCTGCTGGTGACAAAGACCCTACCGTCGGGCAAGGTGTGCAGGTCACCAAACCACGTATCATTGGCAGGGGCATCGTAAGCACCCTGCAGCTGGCCAGTAGTCGCGTCGATCTTGAGCAGTTTAGATTTTCCGGTCAGTGAAGTGTCATAGGCCAACATCTCCGGCGCGGCCGTGGAGCATGCCCACAATACATCTTGATTGGGATCGAGCGACAGCCCCATGATTGCCCAGAGCGAAGAATCGTTCAAAAAGTCTTCGACTTCCCCGGTTGCTGTGATTCGCACGATCTTTCGCTGACGAATGCTACCCATGTACCAATTCCCATTTTGAGGATCGATGGCGATTCCCTCTGGGTGCATGGTCGGTTCTTCCAGCTGCAAAGCAACCGAGCCGGCAGCATGAGACTGGTCAAGCTCACGCTTTAGACTTTGCAAGTCTTGGTATGGCGTCAACGACCGGATGGCTTCAAGGTCATTGTCTTCCTGAAAGGGCAGGGAAGAGTTCATCCACAAGGCCCGTCGAAGCACCGGAAAACTCTCTTGCGGATCGTCATTCAGGATATAGGCGACAGCAAGGTTGTAAAGGATCGTCGGATGATTGGGTCTCAGGGTATCAGTCAGCTGCATTTGCCGGAGGAAGGTATCATAGTCCTTACCCTTGTAAGCTTCCATCGCTGCTTGATAGGATTGACGGAAAGATACCTGGGCCAATAACGCCCGTGTGCTAAGGCTGCACAGGATGATGCATGTAAAAGAAAATCGTAGCTTCTGTTTCATCGGTCCCTCAGGTTTTCCGAAGAGAACAACTTGCAAGACAGAAACTACTATGGTCGAGGCAATGCCGGTATTAAACGGTGGCCTCCGTGAGGTCCTTGGTGAGGCGCTTGGCGTCTTCCAGACTGGCTGCCTCAAACATTTCAAATCCAAAAGGCTTGCCCCGGTTGGTCCACTTTTTGGCTGCCAATTTGGTCAAAGCGCTGGTCGGGACTACGGTGATGACCGCCTTCAACCCCTCCGCCTGGAAGTTGGGGAAGAGTGTATTGGTAAAGAAGTCTTGGGTGTCCTGGGGAGGTACACCTTGCGCTTTGGAGGTTTCTACGATGACATACTTGGCCCCTTGTTTGACCTGGTCGAGCTGGGCCAGGCAACACTCCTTCACGATGTCGCCATCGTAGAGATTGTCCCAAACTACGACAACGGCGTTCATTTCGCTATCTAAGTAGGCCTTGACGATACTTGGCTCTTCAAAAAATACAGTTTCCATAGGACGAAAATTTTTTTGTGATGGCAAAGAATTAGCTACCCCGTTTTTGTCGAAAGAGATGCCAATACTTTGCGATAAAGATCGAACGGTTTAAGCACCTCAAAAAAGGTAGACGTGTCGCTGTACGGATTAACAGCTGAATAGGTACTATTGATGATTGAATGTTGGTCGAATATTGTTAGGCATTTACCTTGGTTAACCCATGAGCATCAGATCACCGGTGCTAGTCGATGAGCACCTTGTCGAACCCATCCCTGTGTAAGGGTAACAAGCCGACTGGCCGATGACAGGAATGATGTTTTTCGCTTGAGAAATCAGTCAATATGAGTAACCTTTGAGCGTTTTTTCAGTATCATTATGGAGGTCAGAACTCTATCTACTTATGTTTAATCTGTTTGGAAAAAAGAAAAAGGAATTCAGGGCTAATTGCGAACTCAGTAAAGAGCCACTTGAGAAGGGAAGGGGATACGTAATCACCACGGCACAGTTAATTTCATCTCGGAAGTTTTGGGACAACAAAATGACCGAGCCCGAGACGATGTCCTATACGGTCTCGCATTTCAAGTCAGGAGATAAGACCTCGACGCATATGCGGGAAATGATATTCAATAAGTACAGCAACAACGATAAGCCTTGGCTCATCTCGGAGTCGTATGGGCACTTATTTGACATTAATGAAAATGAGGCTCGAGATTTCGCCCAGCAGTGGTGGGATCAGGAAGGCAACTTCGTGCCCGATGGGGCAGATCAGTCGCTGACTGAGCTAGGTGATGGTGCTTTTCAAGAGATAAAGATGTATGCAGTCATGGAGGCGGGCAAGAGCCGAGTCGCCTGATTTGCAACTCGCAGATAGTAAAATGCAGGGAGCGCGGCGTATGCCGCGTTTTCTTTTTTTATGGGTATCAATGCCCTTGTTCATCCCGGTGATCAGAAGGTTGGGCAGTTATTTTGCCGGATCGGTTTTTTGATCGCAACCCGACGCAGTTTACTCGTTTACTTTTCTCTTCATTTACAGGACGACTAAACGGCACAAAGATCATGGTTCGATTCATTGTTACTTTTTACGAACTGCTGAAGTACTCGATTTTTAGCATTTTCCGACACTTGTTCAACACGTATACTACAAATTAACGGGGTCGCTTTTCGCTTTGGGGCGCGACTTCTATCTTAGAAAGTCGAAGCGACGCAATGGACATCTCAGAATTCTTCATACTTCGCACGAAGTTCCGGGACAGGATCATCTTTCTGCTTTACGCCGTATTGATTACCGCGCTTTTTTACTTTGCGATCGCAGTGCGGCCGGTTCCAGATTCCGCCACCATCACTTTCCTCGTACTGGTCATCGCACAATTCTATCTTTCTGCGTTTCTACGCTTTCCTGTCGAGAGCAGATTCTGGCGTTTGGTGGCTTACACGCTTTTCTTCACCCTCAACTTTCTGTTATTTCGGCAACTTGCCTTAGCGATGGCCCCCCTTCCGGCTACTCGAACCGAAGACTTTCTTTGGCTACTTGTCATCCTATTTGGCCTCACCTTGGTGGGACGCAATATTCGCATGTACATCTCGCTCATCGCGAATTTGGAAAAACTCAATGCGCTGAGGGTACGCAACCAATTGTTTAGCAAACCGGAGGAGATCACGATCAACTTCGGCGAGGAGGGTAAGTTGACGCTTCATCCCAACGAGATTGTCTACATCCGCACCATGACCGCCGGAGATCACACCAAGATCTTTGGTATAAAGGAGCGGAAAAGCGAAAGTGAGCAAGGGAAGCTGGTCGAATACAATACCACAGCCTACCAAAATTTCAATGAGATCTTCAAGGACCTCATCCACTTTCCCCAATTCAAACGCATCAGTCAGAGTACCGTCATCAACTTCCAATATCCCTATGAAGAGAAGAATGGTACTATGATCATAGAGTCGCGCCGATTTACCATCAGCCCAAAGTATTCTCAAAAAAGAATGCAAAAGAAGTAAAGGAGTGTAACCTATGCTCGTCAGCTGAGTATATTCTCTAAACTCAATTTGATATGCGTCTATTTGTTCTACTCGCCGCTTTTTCTTTTTCACTTGTTGGATTCGCCCAGGAAACTTCGAAAGACGAGAAAACCGATGGTCTGAAAAAGATCAGTTCGGATCGGTCGATCGATGCTGATATCGTGATAGATATGAGCGCTTTTTCTTCATTGCCCAGTCTGGAAAGTTTGGAGGCGCTACAGGAATTGGAAGGTCTTGAAGGTTTGCAGAGCCTTGAAGCCCTAGTGGAGCTGGAGGGGCTTGAGAGTCTTGAGGCCTTGGAGGCCTTGGGTGAATTGGAGATTGAAGTCGGCGCCATGCACGCCTTGGAGCTCATGAACGAGGTGCAGGTCGAAGTCATGCAGGCGATCGATGTGGAGGCTATTGTCGATATGTCACTGGACATTGCCACAGATGTGCTGCAGTCCATGCCCGACATCGACGTGAGGATCGATACGGACATTGACGGTCCCGACCGGCCTCGGTACCGCAAAGCCGAGCAATAGTACCCCAAGTAATTACGCTCAGTTCCGTCTAGGAATGATTCTGGGGTCTTGGGAAAGGGAACTAGTGCGGTTCGGAGTGGGACTATCTCGTACCTTGTGTATCTATCAGAAATTTCGATCGCAATAGATACTCCCAAAGCATGCAAAGCCTCAGGAACAAATGCGGCCGTTATCCATTTACTATCATGTGAACAGAAGCTCCTTTTCTCAAACCCTACAACAGCTCGAAAAGCGCAAGGGTGGATACTTTTACTTGACGCTTATGGCGGA
This sequence comes from Bacteroidota bacterium, assembly GCA_039191945.1. Taxonomy (GTDB): domain Bacteria; phylum Bacteroidota; class Bacteroidia; order Cytophagales; family Cyclobacteriaceae; genus JAWPMT01. The sequence goes on along the minus strand of JBCCXG010000056.1, from coordinate 3,118 downwards.
GGTGGTCGATGGATTAAGTAGGGGTAAAGCCACGCGACTGATCTGCGAGGTCGATGAGAAGGTTTCCTTTCCTTGTGGACTCAATCATTTGGGGGATGGCAATTTTTTTATAATCGTTGCCGGCAAATACCTTAAGGTGTTGAACAAGACCGAGGGTGATCAGGTGTCCTTCGTGATCTTTGAGGATCCTAATCCACTTGGAGTAGACGTACCTGAAGTGCTACAGGTGCTATTAGACCAAGATCCGCAAGCTCAATCTACCTATGAGCAATTGACGGATGGCAAGAAGCGCAGCCTCATTTATCAAATTAAACCGGTCAAAGATGTCGACCTCGCTATTCAAAAGGTATTGAGCTTTTTGGAGGAGGAGCGACTCAAAGCAATGAGAAAAGCGAATAAAGGAGGCACAGGCCATTTGCGATCATAGCAACTTCCGACGACAAGAGGCAGCTGCATTCCGGATGTTGCCGATATCAGAGGCTTCTACTCAGCGCCCGGAAAGCTCTCCAAAATTCATCTGTTGCCGACTCCTGTTTAGCGTCCAAGGCCTCAAAGATGTGGCCCTGTGAGTGCTTTTCGAGCTTCAGGTTGCCTGCTTCATCCAACCCAAGTACGCGCCACCTTTGCACTTTCGTAATGTAGTCAGGTTGTTTGAGCGGAATCACAGCCTGTCCGTCGTAGTCGTGCCCATCGGGCAGCGCATTGGAGGGATGGTGCTTCTCGTACATCCATTTGAAGAATGGAATGTCCTGGGACAACTCCTTAAGGAGCTGTGATTTTGGGACCACTGGCGGTTTCAGGTAGACGGTACCCCGCTGTGAGGATGGCCCAATCGGAATAGCCAGTACCCTAAATTTTGACAAAACGATGCGCCACGCCCAGCCATCCAGTCCGGCGTTGTAGTCTTGCTGCTGCACCCCAAAGACACCGCAGACGATGACCCTATCCGGCAGCGTTGGGTCCAGCAGGTAGCTGTTGGCGATGACGGTCAGCTGCCCACCGGACGCGAAAACCATCGGTTCTTCGGGTGAAGCTTTTTGTGACTGCTCAATCAACCAGCGACTTGCTGCCAGATCCAGTGGCCGCGTATCCTTGATCTGGTTAGATGGAGGGGGACTGAGGCGTTGGGAAGTTCCGGCAAGAGCAGTCGGCAAGCGCTTCATGCCGGACGCTTTGGCCAGTTCGACCATCTCCTGCCTGCCTTGCACAAAAAGGTCATATTCCCTTTGGTTCGGAGTGTAGGTCGTGATCATTCCCAAAAGCTCAATTTCACCTAAGTGTGACAATGCTATCAGGTACTCATCGGTATAAACATCGCGGTGGTCATCGTTGTCGTAGATGACGTATTTAACCTGGGGTAAGGAGAGCTCTGAAAGCGTTTGTGCGGCGCTTGTCCTCGACAAGTAGGATAGCACAGTGAGTGCGATAAGAAATACTGAGGTTTTATTCATGAACTAAGGGGGTCGAGTATAAAGCGAAGACACAGTAAAGCTAAGTTTTGTATCGCTTACTGCTTAATCCTGCTGATTAGCTTCGGCAACAAAAAACAAGTAACCCCAAGGCGTTACAGGTTTCAGTGAGGTTGCACGGGTAGCCAAGTATCGTTTCCAGGATTTGGAATCAGCCCCTAAGGGCCCTGTTCTTGGCATCATAGATCTCCTTCAATCCGTATATTTGAGTAAAAACAGACATGGTCATCCCACTCAAAAGTAGGTTTCTTGAATTGTCAGCGGAGGAGTTTTTTATCTTCTGTCAAGAGATGAGCGACTTTCGAATCGAAAGGGATGCGGATGGTACTATATTGTTTATGTCACCTACAGGATCGCAATCGGGAAACCTCAACGGGGAAATCACTTCCGAGCTGTTTTATTGGAATCGTCAATCAAAGCTAGGAGCTGCCTTTGATTCCAGCACCGGATTCACTTTTCCTGACGAGTCTGTTCGCTCACCCGATAGCGCCTGGATCGAAAAGAGCCGCTGGGAGAAGTTGACGAGGGAGGAGCAAGATCGGTTCGCCCCAATTGTCCCGGATTTTATCATCGAGATCAGGTCCAGAACTGATGCTTTGGAGACCCTAAAGGACAAGATGAGTCGGTATCAGCGACACGGTGTCAGTTTGGGGTGGTTGATTGATCCAACCGAAAAAGAGGTCTGGATATACAGGAGCAATGGTACCATAGACCAACTCCAGAATTTGGATGCTCCATTATCCGGCGAGGATGTGTTGCCTGAGTTCGAATTGCGAATTAGCGATTTTTGGTAGACCCAATCTTCCTAACGCCACAGGCAAATCCATCTTTTCGGTAACTCCGGAAGATCTTTAGGGCAACAAAAAAACCAGCAACTCCATGGCGTTACTGGTCTCAGTGATGCTCCCCGGGTAGGGCCCTTCTCGGAGGAGGTTCATCGGGCTCACCGTTAAGCGGCCGCATCGATTGGCACTTGATCATCATCGTCGTCAGTGACTACTGTGAGGGTGGGGCCGACCTTTCGGAAGGCAAAGTTGCTCACGAGGTTTTTCATCTCCGGACCGGGGCGAAAACGCACATTGGCCTTTTTGATGCTGCTACTCGTGACCTCCACTTCGGAGTCTTCCCCTCGACTGTTGATGGTCGCGTAGAAACTTCCCAAGTCACCGAGGTAGACGATCTTGCCGTCGGCCAGGTAACTAGGAATCAATTCCAGGAAAGCCTGGACGGCCGCGTGGACATCCGCGCGGTTCAGGGTACATGCCCTGCTGACTTCGTTTACAAATTTCCGAAGGTCCACAGGTTGTTCTCGCTCAATTGTAGCGTAGAACTTTGGATTGCCTCCGCCAGCCACTCCCGGTTCGGGTCGGAGGATCGTTTTAAATAAAATTGCCATCTCAATAAAAATTAAAATAATTAAAAATAGAACCACCAGCGGCCCGACTGCTTCTTCACCCTCCGGATGGTGTGTGTTCAGTCTCGCTGCTCTTACAGACAATTCCTTGAAATGTCCGTATGAGCACTAAAATGGCAATATTGATGCCAACTACACCGACGAAAAGTCCATTGTTAGAATGTTTATAGGAGTACGTCGCTTGCGAAGCTAGATAGTTTGAAAAAATCTTTGAATAGTGCAATCATAATAGGAG
>JBCCXG010000055.1:0-16013 GCA_039191945.1 Bacteroidota bacterium | reverse complement strand
GCCCGACATCGACGTGGACGGCATCCTGGATAGGCTCAAAGAAAAATATGCCCATCAACCCATCAATACCCTCGATGGAGTGAAAATTGAGTTCGATAAAGAGTGGGTGCAACTGCGCAAGTCGAACACTGAGCCAATTATCCGTATTTTTGCAGAGTCAGATAGTGCTGCCACTGCGGAGCATCTGGCTAACAAACTGATCATGGACATCAAGGAATTCATTTCTGAATGACCTTGGATTTTTGAACCCAGATGGCGATGAACGTATATTTTGACAATGCAGCCACTACGGCTGTAGATCCGGCTGTCTTTGAAGTGATGCAGCCTTTGTTCACAGATTTCTATGGCAATCCGTCGTCCATTCACGGACACGGTCGGCAGGTCAGGTCCTATTTGGAGAGGTCCCGGAAAAAGGTCGCTGACTTACTCAATACGAGTCCTTCTGAGATCTTTTTCACCTCAGGTGGCACGGAGGCAGACAACACCTTTCTGCGCTGTGTGGCCGAATCAAAAGGCATCAAACACGCCATCTCATCGAAAATCGAGCATCATGCGGTCCTCCACACCCTCGAATCCATGGCACATCAGGGTTTGATACAACTGCACTTTGTGCAGTTGGATGAGAAAGGGCAGGTGGACATGGCCCATCTCGAATCCTTGTTAAAGGCATACCCCAAAGCACTCGTCAGCCTAATGCACGCTAACAATGAGATTGGCAACCTGCTCGATCTGGAGCAGGTGGGAGCACTCTGTGAATTTTACGGTGCCATCTTTCACTCAGACACCGTACAGACCGTAGGGCACATTCACCATGACCTCCAGCAGCTAAAAGCACACAGCATCGTCGGCTCTGCACACAAGTTGCATGGCCCAAAAGGCGTAGGTTTCCTTTATGTCAGACATGATTTGAAAATTCATCCATTCATTCACGGAGGAGCGCAGGAGCGAAATATGCGGGGAGGCACGGAAAATGTCTACGGGATCGTAGGTCTTGCTAAAGCAATGGAGATGGCCTACGAAGGGCAAACCGAGCACCGCAGACACATTGAAAACCTAAAACGACACATGATCGGTAAAATCAAAGAGGCGATACCGGATGTGAATTTCAATGGAACTTGCGCTGACTTGGACAATAGCCTGTATACGGTGCTGAACGTGTGCTTGCCACCGTCGGATGATAACGATATGCTGCTATTCAATTTGGACATCAGCGGGGTGTCCGCCTCCGGCGGCAGTGCCTGCAGCAGTGGGTCCAACATCGGCTCGCATGTCCTTGCTGAACTACAAAGGGATCAGCAGCGAGGGGCGATCCGGTTTTCATTTAGCAAATACAACACGATCGAGGAGGTAGATTATGCGGTGGACAAGTTGGCTGAAGCGATCACTATTAGCGTATAGCTTCCTTTTACTAATCGTCGGGTCCTTTGCACAGCCCACGCCATTTGTGCGCAAGTTCGACATGGACCTGTCCGGAGAGAGGCTCAATGCTGCTCGTCAAGCCATGGACTTCCCTTTTTCAGCGTTTGCCATCATTCCCGAAAAAGTGCCAGCTCCTTCAACTCTTACGGTGGTGATCAATGGCCAAAAGCTGGAGATCACATTAGACCTCCATGGCCCAAGGCCCTCCTACTTCCTTTCGGTGCCCTACGAAATCCGAGAGCTGGTCATCCCATACGAGGGCAAGATAGAACTCTATGCTATCAATAGTGGTAAGGCCCCTGATGTCGAGCAGCGGGCAAGCCAAAACCACAACGAATGCCTGACCCAACCTCCGATGATTGTCCAGGAGGACTGGAGAAGCGGGCTACCCGCCCCCAATTTTAATCGACTGCCCAATACGGTGACCCACCATATCGTCCACCACGCGGCGGGCTCTAATACCAACACCAACTACACGCAAGTCGTGCGGGACATTTATCTCTTCCACACAGAGGTAAATGGCTGGTCGGATATCGGCTATAACTTTTTGGTCGCGCAGGAGGGCACCATCTACGAGGGACGTGATCCAGGTCCCAATTTGACCGAATTTGGTGTCATAGGGGCCCATTTTTGTGGTAAAAACACGGGTACCTTGGGTGTGTCAATGTTGGGAAACTACGAGACGGCACAACCCCCTTCAGCAGCGCTGGCAAGCTTGCGGGCTTTGCTGGCCTTTAGTTTTGAGCAGCTAGGCATCGACCCGGAGGGGCTGTCCACGCACCGTGGTGACCCTTTGAACCACCTCTCTGGTCATCGGGATGGCTGCAGCACCCTTTGTCCCGGGACCAACCTTTTCGCTCAGCTTCCGGCCCTTCGTGCCGCCATCAAAGCAGACATTGAAAACTGCTCGCCCCCGGAGCCTCCAGAGCCCGTCACAGCGCTCTCGTTTGATGCGCCCAGAACGGGCAACGCGAGGACTCCCGTGCGTTACACCAATACCAGTGAGGGCTACGAAACTTATCAGTGGTTTTTCGCTGGTGGTGCCCCTTCAACTTCATCCGCGACAACTGTCGAAGTCACCTATCAACTAGTAGGCACTTATGATGTGGACTTGATCGGATTTGCTGAAGATGGGAGCTCGGACACCTTGCGTTCCGAAAACTACATCACCGTTGAAAGTAACCAAGGGGAGCCCCTGGTTTATCCAAGTCCAATCATGGCCGGAACGTCCTTGTTCATTGAGCTAGAAGATCCGATCGTTTCGGTTGAGTTCTTCACGATGTCCGGCAAGGAAGTGGGTTTTTTCACTGGGGTAGACGGTGTTCTGCCATTACCGAATTTTCGAAAGGGCATCTACATTCTTCGCATCAGCACGCAAGAGCGAGTCTTCTATGAGAAGCTCAATGTCCAATGACCGCCGATCGTCAAGTAGATTCTTCTGGTATTAGTATTGTCATCCCAACGCTGAACGAGGAAAAATGTCTACGGAAAACGCTCCTCCACGCTAGGTCCCAAAGCACTGAACCCGATGCCCTTCACTTCATTGTCATCGATGCGGGAAGCGAGGACGAAACGCTAAAGAGCATAGCAGATCTAGGGATGGAGGTGCATTCAAACCCCAAATGGAGAGGGAAGAAATACGCAAGCTTGAACGTAGGCCTGCAACTCAGCCAAAGTCCAGTGACACTCTTTTTGGATGCCGACACACTATTACCAAGAGCCTTTGATGAGCACGTGCTACGAACTTTGGCCCAGCCCAAGGTCATTGGAGGTGCCTTTGAAATGACCTTTGATCAGATGGACTGGCAGCTATGGGTCGTCCGATTGGTCAATCGCCTCCGATACCGCATTGAAAAACTATACTACGGTGATCAAGCGCTATTTTGTCGGACCTCAAGTGCCATGGATGTTGGGGGCATACCGGAAACTCCGCTCATGGAAGCAGCTTACTTCTGCAGAGCCCTGAAACGAAGCGGTCGCTTGCGCCTGATCAGGCAAGAGGTAATTACTTCGGCACGAAGGTTCCGACAGCATGGACGCTGGAAGGTTTTCTGGTTCGATATACGAATGTGGCTGCGATTCACGGCCAGACGGGATATCTCAAAATTTGCAGATGGCTATTGGAGCCAAAACAACGATCCCGTCAAGCCTCCACCAACTCCTTAAGGCAGTTGATCCACTTAGGTTGCGTATTTAGGCTGGGCACCAAATCCCACGACTCTCCGCCCGCCTCGATAAAATCTTCCTGATACTCTTCCCCGACTTCGATCGTCGTCTCTAAGCAATCCGAGACAAATGCAGGCGAAAATGCCAATACACGTTTGATTCCTTTGTGAGCAAGCTCCTCCAACACATCCTCAGTATACGGTTTGATCCACGGATCCCGACCCAGTCGGGATTGGAAACACACCGTATATTGATCCTCGCTCAGGTTCAGTTTCTTCACCACCAACCGAGTGGTCTCGAAGCACTGGGCACGGTAGCAAAGGCGATTATTGTCGGTCAACTTATTACAGCAAGAGCCCAGCTGACAATACCCATTGACCGACCCCTTTCGGATTTGCCGCTCGGGTAGCCCGTGGTAGCTGAACACATAGTGCTCATAGGGCTTCTTGTCCATGTACTCCTTGCCCAGGTCAGCAATTGTGTCGATGAAGAGCTCATGCTCCAAAAACTGCGAGGTGAACTTCACATCCGGTATGATCTGCCAGCCCCGAACGATTTCCATCACCTTATCGATGACCGAACCTGTGGTCGCAGAAGCGTACTGAGGGAATAGCGGGATCACGTGTATGGAGTGCACTTTCGCCTCCCTTAGCTTCTCCAAACCCTCCTCGATGCTCGGGCTTTGGTACCTCATCGCGTACTCTACTTGGTAGCCATTGTCCAATGCCTCGCGCAGTAGTTCCGTCACGTCCTCTGTGTAGTATTTCAACGGGGACCCTCGCTCGGTAAACAACTTTCGATACTCAGCAGCGGACTTCGGTGCCCGGAAAGGTGCGATGATCAAATTGACCAACAACCACCTAGGCAGCCCGGGTATGTCAATGACACGTCCGTCCATTAAAAACTCTCGGAGGTATTTTCGGACGTCCGGTACACTTGTCGAATCAGGTGTACCCAGATTTACCAGCAATATGCCGTTTTTGCTCATTGATCAGATGATATGCGATTCCCAAAGAATGAATGCATAGAGGCTGAATCGTATGAACCGTGTAAGTGACAACCAGAGGAAGTTTCTCAGCTCATACTTCACCGCTCCCATCAACATGCAAATTCCGGAAAATGGCAGGGGTGTCAACGCTGCTACAACGACCAAAAAACCGCCAAATCGATTGAAATGTTTCTCCGCCTTACCTAAGAACCTTCGCTTGATGAGGCGATACATAGGGGTGGAGTTGAAATACGCACCGACGAAGTAGCCGATCACCCCTGCGGTATAAGAAAGAACGGCCAGCAGAACGACATTTTGAACATAAAGCGTAAGGTCGCCATGGCGTAAGGACCACAGCATGAAAAACTCTGGCGGTATGATCCCAAAGATGACCTCTGAGCCAAAAAAGATACTGAAGATAGTGACAGGCTGATCATATAATGGCCCCATCCACTCCGCGATATCAAAATTGAGGTACCGCTTCGCTAATACGTAGGCCGTCAAAATCGCGATCAACCAAAGAAAACCTCGCAAGAGATTCCTGACCAGGAAACGCGTACGGTCCAGGGATTTAATACTACTAGGGGCTTTCAAACTGCAGTTTTGGGGCTAAGACTATTGACAAAACGGGAAATTAGCCAATGAGTTCTAATAAATTTAGTCCCCATGCGCAGGTGAGTCTGACTTTTTTGTCGTCCCGGTATGATCCAAGCCACTTCCTACAATCCAGTAGGGATCCTTGAGTTGCGAATAGAGCCCGTGAAACTCGGTGAGCATGATCTTCACCGCATAGTTGAGTCGATTGACCGCATCCCTGCGATGATCGGGCCGATTGCGAGGATGGTGGATAAAAAACTTGATGATGGGAAATGTCGCGATCCGAAGATTACGGATCACTTGCACCACCCCCTGCTCCCCCTGCTCAAGATCGTGCGACGAGGCCTCTGCCGCTGTGCTTATACCATTTAGCAGTTGGAGATAGAGCGGGCTTGGAGTGGATGAATCATCCGCATACCGAACCGCCACCTCATCGCAGAAACCCTTGAGGATCTTAAGAGCAGGCAAAGCCATAAGTCGCTCTCGGTATACCTGCGGCTGCCACAAAATCTCTCTAAAAGTGAAGAGGGAGGGCAGCAACTCTTGATCATAGTCCTCGTCCGACAGAATGGCATCTAAAGTGCTCCTGGTAAGCCCCTCGACCTTTACATTTCCAGCGATAAACGTCAACCCATTGATGCCCCGGTCATCCATCACTTTCACAAAAGTCCAAATCTCATCGAGGCCGATTTTCATTTGCAATCGAATGTACCGTACGTGGCGAAATTTTTTTGCAGGAAAGGTAGATTTTGGGGAAAGATCTTTAGGGGTCTGATGTTTTATAAATGACTTAATAACAATTCATTCATCTGCTAGTTCGATTGCATAGTATGCAAGCAGAGTATCTTTAAGAATTATGAAAGGAAAAGTTCAACCCAGGTATTTCGACGGATTTAAATATCTCCGTCTGTCCGATTTGCCTCCTCAGCAAGCGACGTTGTTTTCTGGGTGGACGTCATTGACCGCCCACTCTCAGGTACCCAAAGATGTTTTCTCGGAAAAGCAAGATATCGTGCGCTATGAGGACTATGATTTTTGGTTTGACTACCATTATCTGACAGACAAGGACATGGACGAATTGCTCTAGTTCGTCACGGAGCTATTGCGTATATTTGGAGTTCGGGAGCACTAGACAGGCACGTACTCAAACCAAAACGACAAGCGCTCCATGAAAAAAAAATGGGTTCTCCCACAAGCCGTCCCCTCTGAAGAAGCTGCTAGCCTGTCCCGGCAGCTCAATATCAATACCACTCTTTCGAGACTGCTGATTCAAAGAGGCATCGATTCCTTTGATTCGGCCAAGCATTTTTTTAGGCCCAAGCTCACGGACCTCCACGATCCATTTCTCATGAAGGACATGGAGCAAGCGGTCAACAGGCTGTGCGATGCCCTGCATCAGGGGAAGCGCATCTGTATCTACGGAGACTATGACGTCGACGGCACGACCTCGGTCGCACTCGTTTTTAATTTCCTGAGCCGATACGCACGAAAGGACCTCCTGACCTATTATGTCCCCGACAGATACAAAGAAGGCTACGGATTGTCAGAAATAGCGGTGAGAAAAGCGGCAGCTGATGGCGTCCACCTAATCGTTGCCTTGGACTGTGGCATCAAAGCCCTCCGAACAGCGGCCCTGGCCAAGGAACTAGGCCTGGACCTTATCATCTGCGACCACCACCTACCTGGACCTCAGCTACCGGACGCCTATGCCATACTCGACCCAAAAAGGGAAGGGTGTCCCTACCCCTATAAGGAACTATCCGGCTGTGGGGTGGGCTTCAAGCTATTGCATGGCTTTTGCCTCCAAAATACCGTAGACCTTGCCCAGCTCTATGACCAGCTGGACCTGGTTGCTACCAGCATAGCAAGTGATATTGTCCCCATCACAGGTGAAAACCGGATCATGGCTTACTACGGCCTGCAAAAAATCAACAAATCTCCAAGTCCCGGCCTTAGGGCACTCATCGATGTGAGCGGCTTGAGAGGTGAGATTCGGATCTCGGACCTCGTCTTTTACATCGGCCCCCGAATCAATGCCGCCGGGCGTTTGACCCATGCCAAGCGATCTGTAGAGATGTTGATTGCCGAGGACCCAAAGCAATTGGAGACCTTTTCCCAACAGCTCAATCAAATCAATGGGGACCGTAAGACGTATGATGCAGAAACCACCGCCGATGCGCTCAAGATGATTGAGGATGTCGACGGGGAGGCCCATAAGAAGTCTACCGTTTTATACAGCGAAGATTGGCACAAAGGCATTGTGGGTATTGTCGCCTCCCGCTGCATTGAAAGTTATCACCGCCCCACCATCATATTGACCAAATCACGAGGCAAGGTCACTGGTAGCGCCCGATCAGTCCCAGGCTTCGATATTTACGGGGCCATCGAGCAGTGTGGGGAGCTTCTTGAGCAGTTTGGGGGACACCATCATGCCGCGGGATTGTCTTTGTCAGTGGACAACCTGCCCGCTTTTCAACAGCGATTCGAGGAAGTCGTCGCTGCCTCTATCACTGAGGATCAATTAGAGCCTAAGCTCTATGCGGATATTGAAGTAGATTTCTCTTTTCTCAACTTCAAGTCCTATGGCATCCTACGCCAGATGGCACCCTTTGGACCACAAAATCCGGATCCTGTATTTATCAGCAGGAACGTATCTTTGAAAAATTATCGCATCATCAAGGACAAACATCTCAAGATGACCTTGCAGCAGGAGGATGGTAAAAAATTCGAAGCCATCGCCTTCGGCATGGCCTCATTGACGGAGAATTTGGAGGCGAATGAGCAATTTGACGTGGCTTATCATCTGGACGAAAACGAATATATGGGCCACAGGAGCTTGCAGCTCTTAGTGAAGGACATGAAGGTAGCAAAAGGCGTGGCTGTAGAGAGATGAAACTGATTGCAGAGAACTTAGTCAAAAAATACAAGAAGCGTACGGTCGTGAACCAAGTGTCCGTACAAGTGGAGCAGGGGGAGATCGTGGGACTATTGGGTCCCAACGGCGCTGGAAAGACCACCAGCTTCTACATGATTGTAGGTTTGATCAAGCCCAACGATGGCCATATCTACCTAGATGAAGAGGACATCACCGCGCTACCTATGTATCAACGGGCCAAGCGTGGAATTGGCTACCTCGCGCAGGAGGCATCGGTTTTTCGCAAGCTCTCGGTCGAGGACAATATCCTTGCCGTACTTGAGATGCGAAAGATGTCGAAAACTGATCAGAAGCGACGAGCAGAGGAGTTGCTGGAGGAGTTTAGCCTCACCCACGTGCGAAAAAACATGGGAATGGTACTAAGTGGAGGTGAGCGACGGAGGACTGAGATCGCCCGGGCGCTGGCAGCTGACCCCAATTTCGTATTGTTGGATGAGCCCTTCGCTGGTGTAGACCCAATCGCCGTAGAGGAGATCCAGTCAATAGTAGCCAAATTGAAAAACAAAAACATCGGTATTCTCATCACTGACCACAATGTCAATGAGACTTTGTCTATTACCGATCGAGCCTATCTCATGTTTGAAGGGAGGCTGTTAAAGGCAGGCACAGCAGAAGAGCTCGCGGCGGATGAGCAGGTCCGAAAAGTCTACCTCGGCAAACACTTTGAGCTGAAAAGAAAAATCTAGGCATTTGGAACTGCTCAACTCCATATTGACCTGGGTAATGAAGAAGCGAATCCATCAGATCGAACTCTTCATCAAGTATCCCCATGACGTGCAACAGGAATTGCTGGAAGGCCTCGTCAAAACAGCCTCCAGGACAGAATATGGGCGAAAATACCGTTTCAAGTCGATCAAAAACCTGAGGGACTTCCAGGAGCGCGTCCCCATCGTCCCTTACGAAAAACTATATCCCTACATCCAGCGGACGATGAAAGGAGAGCAAAATGTGCTCTGGCCATCGGACATCCATTGGTTCGCGAAAAGCAGCGGTACGACCAACGATCGCAGCAAATTTATCCCGGTTTCGGACGAGGCACTGGAAGACTGCCATATGAAGGGTGGCAAAGACATGCTGTCGATCTATGTCAACAATGTGCCCGAGACCCGCATGTTCACCGGGAAAAGCCTGGTAATTGGGGGCAGTCAGCAGATCAATCAGTTGGATGAGCAAGGGAACTCACGATACGGCGATGTGAGCGCTGTTATCTTGAAGAATCTACCGCTTTGGGCACAATTCGTACGGACACCCAGCCTTGATATTGCTTTGATGGATGAGTGGGAATCCAAAATCCATCTGATGGCAGAAATCACCGCCCAGGAAAATGTCACTTGCATGTCGGGCGTCCCGACCTGGACCTTCGTTCTAATCGAGAAGGTCATGCAAATGAAAGGGGTGCCTGACATCACACACATTTGGCCAAATCTGGAAGTCTTCTTTCATGGAGCGGTTTCCTTTACGCCTTATCGCGATTTGTTCCAACGCATCATACCCTCTCCCAGCATGCGGTACATGGAAACCTATAATGCCTCGGAGGGATTCTTCGGCATTCAGGACCAAATGGGATCCACAGAGATGCTCCTCATGCTGGACTATGGGATCTTTTATGAGTTTGTGCCCATCGAGGAAGCTGACAGTGAGCATCCTACGGCACTGAGTCTTTCACAAGTGGAAGTCGACAAAAACTACGCGCTTGTCATCACGACCAATGCTGGGCTTTGGCGCTACAAAATCGGGGATACCATTCGGTTCACTTCCGTGGACCCTTATCGCTTCCGCATATCCGGGCGCACCAAGCACTTCATCAACGCTTTTGGCGAAGAGCTGATCATTGAAAACGCCGAGATCGCCATCGCAGAGGCTTGCCAGAAGACCAATGCAGCGATCGAGAACTTTACCGCAGCACCCAGATACCTGGATGCCGGTAAGAAAGGCGGTCACGAATGGATCATCGAATTCCAAGATGATCCCGATGATCTCTCGAGATTTACGGGTATCCTGGATGAAAAACTCAGAGAAGTGAATTCAGACTACGATGCCAAGCGACACAAGGACCTCGCTCTCGAACCTCCACTCATCCATAAAGTGCCCAAAGGGACCTTTCACGATTGGATGAAGAAGAGAAAAAAGCTGGGGGGGCAAAACAAGGTACCCCGACTGTCAAACGACCGGAAGTACCTGGAAAGCATTCTTGAGCTGCATGCGCAGACCCTTTAAGCGCGTTGCCCGTAGTTGCGCCATTTGGTCAAGACTGTTTGGAAGTCTTCGGGGAGTTCCGAATCAAACTGCACCTGCTGCCTCGTACCTGGATGTACGAATCCGAGCGTCTTGGCGTGAAGCGCTTGCCGTGGGAGCAACTTGAAGCAGTTTTGCACAAACTGCTTGTATTTTGTAAAGGTCGTGCCTTTCAGTATCTGATCTCCACCATAGGTCCCGTCATTAAAAAGTGGATGACCCAGGTACCTCATATGAGCCCTGATTTGATGGGTGCGGCCCGTTTCCAAGTTGCATTTAATAAGAGAAACATAGTGCAGGTCCTCTAATACCTCATAGTGGGTAATGGCATTTTGCCCGTAGTCGCCATCCGGGAAGGCTGCGGTGATTCTCCGATCCTTAAGGCTCCGACCTAGCTTTACGTCGATCGTCCCGGAGGGCTCGATAGGCACGCCCCAAACCAATGCGTAATAAGTGCGCTCGATGGAGTGATCGAAAAACTGCTTGGCCAGGCCGGTCATGCCCTTCTCACTTTTTGCGATCACCAGCAAGCCCGACGTATCCTTGTCGATACGATGTACAAGTCCCGGACGTCCGTCATTGCCGGGCATTTCCGGTAGCTCCTGAAAGTGCCAGGCCAATGCATTGACCAATGTTCCTGACCAGTTTTGGTAAGCGGGATGGACCACCATGCCCGCGGGTTTATTGACAATGAGGAGATGGTCGTCTTCGTGCACGATGTTGAGTGGGATCTCTTCTGGCACGACCTCATGGTCTCTGGGTGGCTCTGGCAAGTATACCGTGATGGTATCTTCCTTCCTTACCTTATAATTCGCTTTGACGACTTGCCCATTCACTTTCACGAGGCCTTCCTTGATACCATCCTGAATTTTGGAGCGGGAGACGTTGGCCATTCTATCCATCAAGAACTTGTCGATCCTCAGCAAGGTCTGCTTGGGATCTACAGTGATCTGCAAGTGCTCATACAGCTCTTCCGGATTTTCCTCGCTCATGACCCAAAGAAAAGGAATATATTTCTCCCGTGGAGTCCGCCAACCTACCGACACCCATCATCCAGCTACATGCTACGCTTTTTCGAGAAAGGGGTGTAGAAGTTTTCGTGAAACGCGACGACCTTATCCACCCCACGATCATGGGTAATAAATGGCGCAAGCTCAAATACAACCTGCAGACCGCCCGCCAGCTAGGGTGCACGACCCTCAAAACTTTCGGTGGAGCCTACTCCAATCATATCGCGGCCACCGCTGCGGCCGGTCGTGAGTTTGGATTTGCCAGCATAGGAATCATCCGTGGAGATGAGTTGGCACCGGACAGTAATCCGACCCTTCGTTTTGCACGGAAAATGGGCATGCAGCTCGAGTTTGTCTCGCGGCAGGATTTTCGAACCATCAAGCAAGAAGTAGACGCCGATCCCCTGATATTCACCCTTCCCGAAGGCGGTACCAACGCACATGCTATCAAGGGTATATCGGAGCTCATTGAAGAAACTGGGGCAGACTGCGATGTATTTGTGACACCTTTTGGCACAGGGGGTACGATGGCAGGACTCATTGCCGGCCTGAAGGGTAAGAAAAAGGTGATCGGTATCTCCTGTCTCAAAGGCGATTTTGTGCATTCAGAGCTTTCAGGCCTATTACAACGCTATTCGGTTCCCTTTCACAACTACGAAATACTCACTGAATACCATTTTGGTGGATATGGCCGATTTAATCAGGAATTGACCCGGTTTATGCATACTTTTAGGCGGGACTTCGGGTTTTTGTTAGACCCGATATATACTGGAAAGATGTTTTTCGGCGTTTTCGAAAGGATAGCTGAAGGAGCTTTTCACAGAGGTTCCCGTATAATGGTGATTCATACAGGTGGCTTGCAAGGCATTGACGGCTTTTACGAGAATCATGCCCAAAGCATACTAGACACCTAAGGTGTAGGATGAGAAATTTTGTGTTAATCTGCGTCGCAGCGCTCTGCTGTGTCCAATGCAACTTAAACGAACTGGAGGTCGTCGAACCGGAATTGGAGACCTACGAGGGTCTTATTGCCTTTCCGTTAGGTGAGTTGACCTATCCATTTCGAGATATCCTCGAGGACGTTACCGACTCCACCATCGAGCTAGAGGAGTCAGACTCTTTGTTCACCATGATCTTTCGGGACACCATATTCTTCAACGCGACTAATGAATTGGTGGGTATCCCTAACAACCGAAATACCGCTATTCTTAATCTGCCGGCCACACCACCCGTGGCTAGCACGACGATCATTCCCATCACCGAATCCTTCACCTTTACTTTTCCGACGGATAACGGAGAGCAACTGGACTCACTCGTACACGATGAAGGACAGGTCGCGCTGGCGATCTCATCGACCCTGGCCAGCAACTTTGACTACCAGCTCACTATCCAGAGCACTCGTAGAGTTGATAATAATACGCCCTTGAGTCTATCGGGCAATGTACAAGGGGAAACATCCGCGCAGTCCGCTGCGCTGGCCAACCACGTGACGGGATTAGAGCGCGGAACGAATTTCAACCTCTACGAAGCCTCTATCAGCGGCAACATTACCTTGCTGGCAGGTCAGGAAATCACCGCTACGGACGTGATCAACTTTGAGCTCACCTACCAAGACCAAACCTTCCTAGCGGTGTATGGGGATTTTGGGGTCCGCGTAGTTGAGGTAGGACGTAAAGAGTCGGAATTGCAGTTTTTTGATCAGTTTGGATCGGGTGTACAGTTTGGTGAGCCGCAAATCAACCTCTCGGTGGAGAATTCTTATGGCATCCCAATGGGATTTCAGCTGGGTTCCATCTTCGGCCGATCGATCGATGAAAATGGAGACACGCTAACCACAAACCTCGAAGGGACCATTACCGATTCCAACGTTGCCATTGGGGCGCCGACGGAGCAGCAGCAGGGACAGACCGTGACCACCGATTTTCAGATTAACAATGGCAACTCCGAGCTGCGAGACTTCTTCGCCATTGGGCCCAGTACCCTGGGATTGGCATTTGATGCTGAGCTGAATAATCCGGCGGGTTCGGGAAGGAACTTTTATGAGAATACCTCCTCACTGAGATCCAACGTGGAGATACGCCTTCCCTTTAATGTGAGGCTGGACGATGTGGAATTTGTGACGAGCTATCCGTATCCTCCGCTGAAGGAACCTGCCGCAGATTCGGTGGTTCTGCGATTTGTCACCGAAAATGAGTTGCCGATGAATGCCGTGATGGCTGTTCAAATCTATACCGGCGATACTTTACTGTATACCGTGCCAGAGGAATTATTTCTCGCGACGCCCTTCCTTGACCGAAACTTGCTGGTCACCGGTGGAGAGGTCAACATTGCGAATATGGAACTGGACGAGGAGGGTGTAGAGGCCTTCAAAAATGGAGATCGCGTTGATCTGGTCATGACGTTCAACACCCCAAAGCCGTCTAACTCACAAGAGATCTTCGTGGATTTGTTCAACTTCTACAAAATGGAAGTAAAGGCTTCGGTAATTGTGAGAGTAAACCTCGATATCCGACTTTGAGAAGGTACTTGTACATATCGCTGGGGCTCTTGCTGCTGACCTCTGTCGCGTTCGGACAAAGTGGCCTGTCACTCTATCACCTCGGAAATGTGGTGTACCAAAGTACGGATTTCAATGCGGCCTATGTACCTGATGATGCCGATGTTTTTCTCGGCCTGCCCGCCATGTCGGGCGTACAGCTCCACGGGAACAGCAAAGTCAGTTTCAATGACGTCTTCGACAACAGCGGGGAAAATACGCTGATCACCATCACCAATGCGATCGACGAGCTCACACGCCAAAATGGTGTATACCTGCACAACAAGCTAAATCTGCTACATTTTGGCTATCGACTACCCAACAATGCCGTGGTCAGCGTCTTTGCCAACGAGCGAATGGAAGGCGACGCGCTCTTCACGAAACAAGCCGTGGAAACGGTATGGCGGGGCAATGCAACACAGCTGGAGGAAGAGATCAATCTAGGCCGTATGGCTTTCAATGCGACCTACTTTCGAGAGTACGGATTGGGCCTTGCCTACGTGATCCCAAGGTCGGGTTTGCGGGTAGGGGGCCGGGTAAAGTTCTACCAGGGCTTCGTGAACTTTAGCCTACCCTGGAACTTCGACGGATCCTTTCGTACGGAGAATGAGAACAATCAGTTGAACTTGACCATAGAAAATGCTGAGGCCCGCACCTCAGGATACGATATTTTGACCGGAGAGAACAACCACGGCGACCTGGGCTCTCACCTGATTTCCAACAGTAACACCGGCTTTGGGGCCGATTTGGGTTTTGAATACAACTACGGCGGCCTCTTCACCTTCGCACTAGGCATCAACGATTTGGGATACATCAATTGGAAGGAAAACGTCACGCACTACGAACTGGAAGTGAACGATACGACCTTCCGATATGTGGGTGCTGACTTATTCGGCATCAATTTGATCGATCTACAGGACTCGATCGCCGATTTTCTGGACCAATTTCAGATCAACGACAACAACAAGGACCCCTATACCACCGTGATGAATCCTACGGTCTACAGCAGCGTGACTTGGAGGGTCTATCCGGGAGTAGATATGGTGACGAGCATCAGCAGTAGGATCGTCCAAGGAGAACCGCGGTTTTCTTTCGGGGTAGGTGCTCGATATACGATGGGTGACTGGCTGACCGTCTCGGGCAACCTGACCAAGCTGGATCAGCAACAGTTCAACCTGGGTGCGGCACTGTCCGCCAAGGTGTCCGTCTTCCGCTTTTACATCGCCTCCGATTTGCTCGTTCCTTATAATGGTTACTCCGCAGCCAACATCAATGGCCTGGACCTGCGAGCAGGCCTCAACTTTGTGTTCAGGTCCCGCAAGCGACGAGGCCGCGGTGGCTTCGACGTACCTACGGGTGCAAGTGGGATTGGACAATCGGGAGGCGGTTATGTGCCATCGCAAGCGAAGAGCGCTACTTCTGCCGATCCTGGAAAAGGCGCCAGATCCAGCTACTTCCTCGGGCAGCCGCTGAAGGTCAAAGGTCAGGATGGGCCTTATTCGGTGATTCGCAAGCAAAAGCAACCCAAGCCCATTACGGGCACAAGCTCAGGGGGTGTTCCTAAGGAGAAATACGGAACCATGAAGAATAAGCCGAGCAAGAAGCCATCTTTTGGAAGAGCACCCAAAATCAAATCGGCCAAAGGCCCCAAATTCCGATTCAAGGGACTAGGTAAGAAATGGACGAAAAGCAAACGTCCCAAGTTCTGATCTAAAAGAGCTTACCAAAAGCTTCTTTCACGAGGTGCAGCTCAGTGATTGACGGTTTAGAACCTAGCTCCTCCGTTCCCTTCGCCACCAGGATGTTGTGGAATCCAAGCTTCTCGGCCTCTCCAATGCGTGTATCTAAGCGGCTTACTCTCCTGAGCTCCCCTCCCAGGCCGACCTCCGCAATCAGGCAGGTCCCCTCAGGAAGTATCAAATCGTGATAGGATGAGTAGACCGCGGCACACACCGCCAGATCCAAAGACGTATCATTGACTCGAATGCCTCCGGTGATGTTGAGGAAGACGTCCTGTGTGCTGAGCCGGATGCCCAACCTGCGCTCCAAGACGGCCAGCAACAATTGAAGGCGAGTTACATCAAATACCGTGGTACTCCGCTGCGGAGTTCCATAAGTCGCAGGACT
>JBCCXG010000054.1:0-16055 GCA_039191945.1 Bacteroidota bacterium | reverse complement strand
ATAAAAGCTGACGCCCAAATGCTGGTTGAGTAATACAGAGAGCTTTTTTTCACTGATCCCTACCTTCGACGCCAGCTGACCCATGGTCAAGTCACTTTGGAGGTAGAGCGATTCCGTCACCATGATCGACGCAAGTGCCTGCTCATGATGAGAGACCTCATCTGGCTTAATGGGTTCTACAGTGGGGGATGATTTTTTCTTCTTACCCTTCCGAATCTTGATAAAAATGAAAGCTATCGGTAGGGTGAGAAGTATCACAGTCAACCAATACTTGCTATTATCCTGAGCTGCGCCACCTGCTGCTGGCCCATGATGGGACGCAAGCGTTTCGGAAAGCAGGTTTTTAGTCATTCGCATGATTTTATTCGGCCCGACCAATTCTTCATTGATAGTGTTCAGGTCTTCTTGTAGGGCCAATGCCTCCGCGGCTCGATCAGTGGCCTTATAAATATTGATCAGTACATCATAGCATTCCACCAACTGATCAAAAATTCCGAGCTCTGAGTGGATGGTCAGTGCGATGTTGGCTTCTCTCTCGGCATCTGGATAGGCGGCCACGTCCACGTAGTATCGAGCCAATGTGATACGTGTTATGGCTTCCCCTTTTTTATGCTGTTGTTCCAGAGAATAGTGCAGCGCCTTCTCCAAATGGCCGATGGCTTCCCGCGGATTGCCCTCCATCAGCGCCACCCTACCCAAGTCGCAATACACCATACCCAAAGTGGTAATATCACTGTCTATTTTGATCCGGAGGGCTTCATTGAGGTATTTCCTGGCTAAGGAAGGTTTGTTTTCCCGGAGATACAGCTCTCCCAGGTTTTCATTGACGATACTCAATTGTTCGATATCCGGATTAGTCTCGAAGTAATCCAACACGCGGTGATAGTATTTCAAGGCTTCTTCGTTCAACTCAGATAGCATGAGGATGTAACCGATATGATGATCCGTGTGGGCGACTTTGTGCGGTAAATCTTGTTCTACTAACTTTTCTCGTACCTCCAAGAAGAGACTCAGTGCTTCGGCTGGTTTGCCGAGGTTATAGAGTGCACGCGCTTTGTTACTCTTTGCGGCAATACAGGGAAATCCTCTACTGTTGCAATAGGTGATCATCTCCCCATAAATGGAATCCGAAGTATGGTAATCGCTGAATCCTTGATAGGCTATGGCGATGGAGGACCAGGCCTCTAGAAAGAGGTTCTCAATGTTTAGTTCTTTCGCCAGCGCATAGGCGTCGTAGCTTGACGCTAATTGAGCGTCGTGATCCCCTTTGAGCCGGTATACATTCGTTAGGTCCAGATGGATTTCACATGATAATCTCGGGTCATGACGAAAAGCGGTGAGCGCCTTGGCCAGGTGTTCGTGAGCGAGGTTCAGCTTACCCAACTCCTGGTAGGCTCTTCCCAACCACAAGGAAAAACGATGATCAATTTGTCCTTCGCGGGTCAAAGATCTGCTCATACCTTCTTGAGCGAGGGCTACGACTTGGTCTGGATGGGTATCTATCAATGTTTCGCAGGATCTGATCAGCTCATCTAGCGTGGGCTGTTGTGCGAAGCCATAGACGATCGAAAAAAGCACTACACCGAAAGCAATGGCCCGAGAAATGATGCCACGCTTGTCAAAAAGAAACTGCTCCGTATGACTAGGAATATTTGTATTCAAGAATTCGAGCCTTATTCATTCCACTTTCTTCGCCAACGCTCGACAGGGATCAACGGTAGACTCAGCTTAGGTCCAACCTCACTTCTATTAAAATTAGCGCTCCTAATGGAAAGAAATTGGAGATCGCCCGAATTACTTACACGGGTGCTGTAAAAGGGCTACCATTTTAAGGATTGTGGCCACTTTACTTTGGGTAAATGAAGGCCTCACTGATTCGCCGGGATTCATGAGCTGCATTGTGGCTGGGTGGCGGGGCTCAATGCCCGAAAAGAAGAGGCCCATCCCCAAAGACAGGCCCATTGAAAGTTTTAGAGGTCCTTGTGCACATGCACATCCATTTGCGGAAAAGGAATATTGAGTCCCTCCTCGGCAAAGGTCTTGTATACTTTCTCGTTCATATCAAAGAAGACGCCCCAGTAGTCGCTGCTATTGACCCAGGCGCGGACTACGAAATTGACAGAGCTATCTGCTAGCGCAGATAGAGCGATGAAGGGCTCCGGATCCTTTAGGATCCGCTCGTCAGCTGCTATGAGCTTCAGTAACACTGCTTTGGTTTTGTCGGCATCGTCGCCGTAGCCTACCCCAAAAGTCCAGTCGACCCGTCTGCGAGGTTCCGTACTGAAATTGGTCATAGACGCGTTGGACAATTCGCCGTTGGGGATGATGATCGTTTTGTTGTCCGGTGTCTTTAGTGTTGTGGTGAAGATTTGTATTTCATGCACTGAGCCAGTGTGCCCAGCCGCATCAATAAAGTCACCCACTTTAAAAGGTTTGAGCAGAAGAATGATCACACCTCCGGCAAAGTTTTGCAGGGTGCCTTGTAATGCTAAGCCCACAGCTAGACCGGCCGCACCTATGATCGCTACGAAGCTGGTCATCTCTACGCCGATCATACCGACGACGGAGATGATGAGCATGACCTTGAGCAGTGCACCAATTAAAGAGCGGAGAAACGGAACGAGTGATTCGTCGACATTGCGCTTGCGCATGACCCGCTCGATCCCGCGTACGATTGCTTTGATGATCCAAAGACCAATGATCAGGGTAACGATCGCTCCGACCACCTGTGGGCCTTTGGTCCATACGAGCTCCAGTAGTTGAGAAGAGTACTTTTCTAGATCTTCAGTATTCATGGCTTGGTTGGTTTCGTGGATTTGCGTGCGCAATATACTTTCAAAATTCCAAGCAGTGAACCTCGCCCCGCACTTTCCAATTTGATCATTTTGTTAATCTACCGGGTACGGCACAAAGAGGAAATTCGTGAAGTCCGGATCCACTACGAACAGACAGCAAAACTCATCCGGATTCTTGTAGATCGCCTTAAAATCAGCTTCTTGGTCAATCAGCTGGCGTTGGATAAACTCCTCCATAAAGGAGGCGTAGTAATTGAACTGATTGTCCATTTGTCCCATTTCGTAAAGGAGCTGGCCGATAGGGATCTGCGTATCCGCAGCCGGGAAGATAGGGAACTCCGAAAAACCACGGGTGCGAATTTGGTAGGATGCCTCCTTGATCGAGTCGGCGACCTTGACGAAATCGGCGGATATTTTACCCAGTAGCTTTGGGTTGAGTTCGGGATCGTTTTGCATGGGATTTGAGGGGGTTCAGACAATCATTAGATCACCTTACCATCGGTGCAAATCTACAGCACCCACAAAAAATTAACCAGAAGGCACAAACGCTAAAAGATCAATCCGATACGACCTTATTACCGGCAGCTTGCTCTTCGAGGCTTAACGGCGGAGTGGCGTAGGAGGCATCATGGGGGATAAAGATGTGCAGCCAAAATGACCTGCTTAAGCGAAAGATCACCGGGAAGAGCAGCAGCACAAGTGTCGTAATACTCACGATATAGACCCAAATCGGCGCGGCGCTCCAAAAGATCTGGATCGCCAAGACTGTGGCAATTGCGAGGCCGATCTGAAAGCCGTAGCTGACATACATAGCACCAGTGAAAAATCCCGGTTCAGGATCGAAGGACTGGCCGCAATTGGGACAGTAATTGTGCATTTGGTCGAATCTCCTGAGGTCGTAGGCACGGTGGGTAAACACCTTTTCCTGCCTACATCTCGGGCACTTCTGTGCGAACGCATTGGTCAGTAATGATAGGGTTTTCATGATCTTGAAGTCAGTTCATCTACTTGGTCAACAAAGAATTTGCTCAATCGGTGCGTCCCGTAGCGAGGCGCCACATTATCCTGTGCCATCATTTCGAGAAAGAATTCGATCGGGCCATAGATCTTACTAGAGGTAAAGGTATGCATCAGACCGATAAAGGCTCGCCCTACCCAGTTTGGAAAATGGGCGATTTTGATGGGCTTATCGTAGGCGGCTAAGGCCATTTCACCAATTTCGTTTTGGGTCAGGATGTCCGGTCCACCCACCTCAATTTCCAACTGGGGACTGTCCATGGCCTCGATGGCCACTCGTGCCAGGTCCTCTCCGTGGATGGGGTTGAATTTGAATTCGCCATTTCCGAAAAGGTAGATCCGGCCACCCTTTGCCATGTCGAGGAAGTCGGTCATATCGGAGAAAAATCCATTGGGCCTCAATACTGTGTACTTGAGGCCTGATGCCTTGAGCTCATCTACAAAGCGCTCTTTGGCTTCCATGATCTTGAGGTGACGCATTTTGTTCCCATTGATGGCCGACACGTAGATAAATCTGTTGACCCCTTTGGCCTTCGCCAATTCGAGCAAATTCATGTTGGCCTGGTAGTCTACATCCATATAGGACAGTCCGTCCTTCTGACGGGTGATCCCTATCGTAGAGATGACTGTATCGATGTCCTCAAAGGCCTGGGCAATCGTTTCTGGCTGAGTTACTTCCCCAATCGCCATCTGAGACTCGGAAAGCCCCAGGGCTTCAAGCTTCGATCGGCTTCTACCCAATGCGACAAATGGCTTTTCTTGATGGATGAGCTCTCGTACAATGTGCCTTCCCAGATACCCTGTTGCGCCAGCTACTAATATCTTTTTCATGATGATCTAAGTCTTGTGGTGAAATGAAGGCACTCTCCGTGAGCGCGCTTCTCGGTCAAAAAATGTTGTCAAAAGAAGGTGATACCTACACCCAGTGAAACCGTCGTGGCTTCTCGGCGAGCTCCATCATCCAGCTTAACACTGGCCATGTACAATCGGGTTTGAAGGTCCAGGGCCCACTTTTTCCGTTGCATTACTTCGTATCCGCCAGCTAGGAGGACACCGTGTCCCCAGTTGACACCTTCTGATTCGCTTTTTGATTCCCAGAAGGCTCTGATATCCATTGCTGGACCGTATCCTCCTGATATCCAGAACTTGTCGGAAGTCCAATATTGGGCAGAAACAATGTACCCGTCCAAGCTGCGATCTCGCCCTTCCACTTCGTAGCTGTTACCCGCAGTTTTGAGGAAAATCCCGAAGCGGTCATTGAAGAGGTGCCCTGCTTGGAAATTGAGCAAGGTGACATGCCCTTGTGTGTCGTTGCCGGCGTTTCCGCTGCTGAAGTAAATGGCACCTGCTCCGAGATACCCTCCAAAGGCGAAACCCTGCCGTGTAGGTCTTTCTTCTTGCGCGAATGCGGCTGCGGCGATGGCTACGCCGAGTACAGTGATTAGTATCTTTTTCATCTTGAAGTTTTTTTCTTCAAAAGTCCGGCACAGTGACATCCTAATCGCTCTGATTTACAATCCCGGACCTTTGAATGAAATCCCGAACTTTTTCGCCTTGGGTTTATATACTGCGTTCTAAAAGCAGCGCTTTGTCTCCATGATTTCCTTCCGCTGAGAAACACGTTAGCTTGGGATGAATCCTACATTCCCTATTTTCGATAGCATGAAGAGTAGACCCAAACACGCATTAACTATCCTCTCAGTAGCATTCCTCTTGGCCGGATGCGCCAATGAGCAGGGTGCTGACCCAACCCCACCCAATATTTTATTCATCCTGGTGGATGATCAGCGTAACGATGTTCTCTCACACCTTGGGTATCCGATTGTGCAGACACCCACCGTGGATCGGCTGGCAGAAGCTGGATTTCTTTTTGAGAATGCCTTTGTCACTACCTCGATCTGCGCGGCAAGTCGGGCGTCGATCCTGACTGGATTATACGAGAGTAAGCACAATTACACCTTTGGGGAGGAGCCGATCAAAGAGGAGTTTGTAACTACCAGTTACCCCTACTTGCTCAAGGGGTCCGGTTATCAAACGGGTTTTGTGGGGAAGTTTGGCGTTAAACTCGAGCAGCAAGAGCGTCTGCTTGATAGCATGTTTGACTTCTATGAGCTATCAGCCTTCAATCACCCTCACTTCATCGAACAACCTGACGGTAGTCAGCGGCACTCTGCGGAGGTTTTTGGGGACCATGCAGTGGCGTTCATTCAAGAGCAGGCGACGGAGACACCCTTTTGTCTTTCGCTCAGCTTCAACTCAGTCCATGCCGTAGATGGTAACAAAAAGCCAGGAGATGGCCACTATCCTTATCCAAAAGCCGTGGCAGCTATGTACGAGGGAATGGAAATGCCGCGACCGCAATTGTCGGCGGACAGCATTTATGATCAGCATCCGGAGTTTCTCAAGACTTCGCTGAATAGGGAACGCTATTTCTGGCGATGGGATACCCCCGAGAAATATCAGACCAATCTCCAGGCTTACTTTCGGATGATCAGTGGATACGACAACGTCATGAAACGAGTCTTGGATGCCCTCGAGCAGCAGGGGCTGGCTGAAAACACCGTGGTCATTTATTCGGCGGACAATGGCTACTACATGGGGAACAGGGGCTTCGCCGGGAAATGGAGTCACTATGAGGAGTCCCTGAGGGTTCCTTTTATCATTTTTGACCCTCGGGTATCCAGCGAGCAGGCAGGCAAAAGGATAAGCGATCTTACGCTGAACTTGGATATACCCGCGACGATTCTTGATTTTGCAGGTGTCTCGCAGCCTCCTCGCTATCAAGGTCGGAGTGTAATTCCTGCCTTAAAAGGTCAGGGAATGGGCCCACGCGACCACTTCCTAATAGAGCACCGGATGCGGCATGAGCAACTGCCCAAGTACGTAGGGATTCGCGACCGCAGATATGTCTATGCCAATTACTATGAACAAGATCCGCCTTATGAGTACTTGCATGACCTGGAAAGTGATCCCATGGAGCTCGTCAACCTGGCCTCGGATCCAAGCTACATAGGACTCCTAGAGGAGATGAGGGAGCAGTGCCTGAAACTGGAGGCCAATATCAAGTAGTGAGGCAGAGACATCTTTGGTCTCTAGGCAATGCAACAAAACGGATCACCTTATTGCTTAGGTGATCCGTCGTCGGGTCTGAATCGTTACTTTTTCAACTCATACCACCGAACCGCCCACGCCAGCGGTAACTTCAATAGGAATACAGTAAGTAGAAATTCGAGCACCGGGGAAGCCTCGAAAAAGGGAATTTGTAGTAGAAAAATACCCAACACGCTGAAGAACGCGCCAGTCATTACTTGTCGATTACTCGCTTGCATGGCGTTGACAATGGCCGAGGAGACCAGGATGTATGTGCAAATGGGTAGGATCGTCTGCAAGTATTCCATGAAGACTAACGTGAGCAAGGTAGGCTGTAGTAGGTGGAGTAGGAGAAAGCCCCTGCGCTTCTTGCTACTGGCGGCGTAAAAGCTTGATGTGGACCTGGAGAAGTTGGCGACGACGCCACCAACGAGGTCGTAGGTAAGAATCCCCAACAGGATCTCTTGCCAGGTATGCAGGTGGGCAGCCGAGAGCCAAAAAACCGTGATTGTCGAGGCCACCGCCAGACTGTGGGCTAATAGGACATCGGTTACTGAAGATTCGTGACCGTGAACTTCGTGTAGTGCCTTGGGGATTTTGATTGTCGCTTCCATATAAATAAGTGTTTTTGTATTAATTGAATGATGTTATATTTTCTGTTTTACTGAGCCGCCTGGGTGCCGATGGCGGTCATGCGTTTGAGCCACTTTTCCCTGAACTCCGGTGTAGAACCCTTGATTGGCGCTATGTAGGTCACTTTGACGGGCTTGACGCCGCAGAATTCCAGGGTTCCTTTCTTGAATTGGTTGATCAGGGGGCTGCCCATAAAAAGCCGGTCATACCATCTGACCGTATCGGCCGTGATGACCAGCCGAGCCGTCTTTCCCTTGAGGAGTCTTTTGGGAAATGGACTGCCTTTTTGGTACTTGAAAAATATGCCGGGTAGGAAGATCCGATCCACGAAACCCTTCATCAAAGCGGGCAATCCGTACCACCACATCGGGAAGAACCAAACCAGGTGATCTGCGCCTTTGATCTTCTCAATGGCATCCAGCAGATCAGGTTCGAGCGGGGATTTCTTTCGATAACCAAAAGTGAGGTTGGGATTGAATTGTAGCTCGGCAATATTCATCGTATCTATTTGAGCGTCTGTTTTGGCTAGCCCTTCCAGGTAGGCGTTCGAAAGCGCATAGTTGAAGCTCTCAATATCTGGATGTCCATTGATCACGAGGATCTTTTTTTTGGCATTTGAAGATCCGGTCCATCCGTTGTTGGATGTAAGGGACGTTTTTATCTTTTCTTCGGCAATCAGTTCCATATGTGATGTTTTTGGAGTCAAAGCTGACAAGGAGAGCTCGGTGTTTCGTCCTGAATTATTATCCCGGAAGAGTTTGGAGAAAAATCGAACTAAAACTTGATCAGGTAGAGCCCGATGATCATGGTGGCAACTCCTAGTACCTTCCTCCAGACGATGGTTTCTTCGGGAAGGCCAAACCAGCCAAAGTGTGCGGCGACCATAGAGAAGGCGATCTGGCCAAATAATCCGAACGACACCGCGGTAGAAATGCCCAGTTTTGGGATCAGGTAATAGAAGAGGGTCACCGCCAGGAAACTAAAGGCCGCGCCCGTGACCCACAGATAAGCAGGGATAGTCCGCAGCACTTGCGAAGTAGGAAGTTGCTTGACCGTGAGCAGGACTGCGGTGACCGTCAGCAGCGCGCTGACCGTGAGGGCTGCGGAAGTGGCCAGCAGCGGATTTTTCAGAAGAACGCCCAATTGCGCATTGAGTCCTCCCTGGATCACAACCATGACGCCTACAGCCACGGATAGTAATAGTAAAGTGAAAGAGTTCATGTCCTTGTTTTTTTGATCAGGGACAAAGGTGAGGGAGGGCCAGTCGGTAATCGCCCCAGAATGAAATTCCGGACAAATGGTTACGAAATCAGGAATTTCGGGCTTCTTTCAGCCAAGCTTTGGGTGTAAGGCCTGTGCTTTTTTTGAAGAAGTCGTTGAACACGGTCTTGGACGTGAACCCGCTTTCGTAGGCCAGTCCCAGAAGGGTCAGATGCTCATTGGATGGATCAACGGCCTTCTGTTGAAAAGCCCTCAGTCGGTACCCGTTGACGTAGTCGTTGAAGTTCTTACCGACCTTTTCGTTGAGCAACCATGAAAGCTTATTAGGGTGTAAAGCGATTTTCTCTGCCAGGTCCCGTAGGGTTAGGTCTATACTCAAATAGACCTTTTGTTCTTCCATACTGGTTGCCAATGCCTTGATGTATTGCGATACTTCGGTAGGTGCTAGTACCTGTTCTCGTCTTTTTTGGGCTATTGGTTTTCCAGTTGCGAGAGGAGTATCCGGAAAACTCGATTGTATCAATGCCTGGAAATCTGGATCACGATGAAGCTCGGTGAGAAAAGGGTCATTCTTAAAATTGGCGACTTGTCCCATTTGCGACTGGACCATGGTTTCCAGCCTTCGCATAGCCCCTTGCTTATCGCCACTGTGCAACATCAAGTAGATGTCCCATGGGTAGAGGGGAGGAGAATCTTGCTGATCGATCTCCTGTAAGAGTCGTTCAATATCTGCTACCTCTTCGCCATGCAAAAGGCCGTAAAGTGCTACACCTACTCTAGATAATAACGGCGAAACCTGTTCTGATTGGACGAATGCTTCGAGGTTCTTTTTGGAGTCCAAATGGATCAGGCAGACGACCTGTAATTGATGGAGGAGCTCGAAGTTCGGATCGATCGAGAGCCCCTTGGCTATAAACTCAAGTGACTCCTCAAAACGACTTTGGAAGTAGAGCAAAGTAGCCCGCGTGTAATGGACGTTGGTGGACAGCGGATTGTAGCGCATGGCTTGCTCATTCAGGGCCAAGGCGGTAGGGAAATCTCCCATGGATCGATTGATCTCAGCCATGAAATCCAAGGTCTCAGGATGCTGAGGGTTGACCTCCAGGGCACTTTGCAGGTTTTTGTAGGCATTCTGGTAGTCCCACGAGCCCCAAAACTGGTGCACTGCCTGAGCGAAAAATCTATCCACCGATGGCTTGCCCAGTCTTGAACCGCGCTCAAGGTAGTCGTCAGCCAGGCGAAAGGCTTCGATCTTCTCCATGTGGCCCCAAGAGCCAAGTAGGCTGTAACACCACCCTGCACCGAAGTAAGGTTGGTCGTAGGCAGGATCAGCGGCTATGCTATCTGTGAAGTAGGGAATCGCCTTCGCTATGTCAAATAGATTCCAGGTAAAGAAAAAGAACCGGCCTTTGAGGAAGAGCTCGTAGGATCGCAGGTTGATGGTCGGGGGAGTCACCAGGTTCTCGGCGATGGTGATGTGTCCAAAATTCTCCCGGATCTTATCAGCGATGAGCAAACTGATCTCGTCCTGAAGTTGGAAGATATTCTGCAGTTCCCGATCAAAGTTTTCGGACCAGATATGAAAGCCATTGTCTGTCCGTATCAGCTGCGCAGTGATCCGAACGGTGTTTTGCGATTTTCGGACGCTCCCTTCGAGTACCGTTGAAACGCCAAGTTCATTCCCAATGTGCCGGACATCCATCTTCTTTCCCTTGTACACAAAGGACGATGTCCTGGCAGTCACTTTCAGTCCTTCTATTTTGCTAAGCGCATTGATGATCTCTTCTGTCATTCCATCGGAGAAATACTCATTTTCCGGATCGGAACTGATGTTCTCAAAGGGTAGAACGGCTATGGATTTCTGATCGATCAAAGGTGGGTCGTCGTGAGCAACGAAATATACAACGAACAGAGATTACATTGTTCTAGATTACCGTAGAAGCTGATGGGGATCGGTAGTAGTTTCAGGCGGTTTCAACCCGGAGTGATCCCTCTCCGTTATGATCGACTACTGCGATGGGCTAGATGCCAGTTGTTTGTTTGTGGTATTGATAGTTGGTTTGGCCTGGTCCCTTTGGGGTTCCAAACTATAGAATCGGATAGGTACTTGTTTGCCTCGTGATTTTTTGCTTTTTCCTGCCTAGATCTTGGACATTTCTACGCAAACGCAGTGAGGTCGTCTCCTAGGTCATTACAGTATTTGATCCACCAGCATGTGTCGCGCGGGAGAGAGCAATTTGTTTTGCAGGTCCGTCCAAGAAACAGGAGAACTCGCAGAGTGCAAGGCCATGATCATCAGTAGTTTTAACCACATACCAAGGCTCACTGACAGAGTTATCGCCCAGCATCGAGCTCCACCCGGATTTTACCAGGATCAGTGCAGAATTTTGGCGACCTGATTCCCTTATGACTACTTTCAGTTGCTCTAACCGCTCTGCGAATCACTAGATCCTAAGAGATGAAATCATATGTATATTATTTCCTCCTTTTCCTTCTCTGCTGGTGCACAATAGACGTTCTAGCTCAAAACCTGAAGTTTGACACTTACAGCTCAGCGCAGGGGCTTTCTCATAGCAATGTTGTCGGCCTCCATGTGGATCAGTTAGGTTTTGCATTGATCGGTACCGATGACGGCCTCAATATTTATGATGGGATCACTTTCAAGGTGCTTCGGCACCAGTATGACAATGAAAATAGCCTTTTGGATAATCGCGTCCTTTCTATTGCGGAAGATTCAACAGGGATCCTTTGGTTAGGTTCTGACGTTGGGCTGACACGGTATGATCGATCACTTGAGCAATTCCGTCGCTATCAGCACGATCCGGAGGATCCCCATTCGCTCAGAGGAGCTAATGTTCATACTTTACTATTTGACAGTAAGGATCGCTTCTGGGTCGGGACAGATGACGGTCTGTCTCTCTATCGTCCAGCCTCCGACGACTTCTTGAACCTTCGACACGAACCAGGTAATGAGAATTCTTTGGCGCAAGGTCACGTGCTCGAAATCGTAGAACACGCTTCAGGTCAGTTGTGGATAGGAACTGCCACTGGCGGCTTAAGCCGGTATGACCCAGCAAACCAATCGTTCATCAACTACACAACAGCGGAGAGCTCGCCCATTCGCCTCGGAGAAGATCACGTGAGAACCATCTTGTTTGATAGTAGAGATAGGGTATGGCTAGGTCATTTCTCCAAGGGTACCACGAGGATCGACCTCAATACGAACACCGCGGATTACTTCGAAGCGAATGCCGATGATCCCAACAGCCTATCGAATAACTATGTACAGCGTATCATCGAAACCGACACGAAGGACATTTGGCTTGCAACAGACGGGGGTTTGAATGTTTACCAGGAGTCATCCGAAGACTTTCGAGTCTACAGGAGTAATGTCAATGACAAATTGAGTCTTAGTAGCAATTCACTGACTAATATGATTCAGGACGATGCTGGCAATATTTGGATTGCTACTCGGCTGGGTGGGGTGTGTCTTTACGATGCTGATAAGTATGCTTTTGATCTGTTTACTACGGGGACTAGCGGGTTGTCCAACAATAAGGCGGCTGGTTTTTCGGAATCAGAAGATGGCATAGTAGCTGTCGCTACGGATGGTGGAGGGGTCAATTTCTTGGATTTGAAGACGCAAGCCTTTACCAACCTTCGTCATGAGCCAGGCAATGATCGTAGCATCACCAACGACAAAGTCCTCGCTGTGCAGTACGACAATGAGGGTTGGCTTTGGTTTGGCATGTGGAATGGCGGTGTGCACCGATACAACCCCAAGACCGGGCAGTTGATCAAGTTTGCTCACGATCCGTCCGACCCAAGCAGCTTGGGGAGTGACAATATCTTCCAACTATTGAAAGATCGGGAAGGTAACATCTGGATAGGTTATTGGAATGCGGGTATTGGAAAGTACAATTGGGATACCCAAGCCTTCACCAACTACGGTCCCTCTTTTTTCGATCTTCATACAGTGACTTCCAATCATCTCAGGGAAGATGCAAAGGGACAAATTTGGATTTCCGACGAAAGGGAAGGGGTGATCGTCTTCAATCCTATTTCTGAGACTTACCGATCTTACTTAGGTGGTGGAGAGGAGGGTGATTTGGCCAGTAACAAGATTAGCATGACGCTAGAGGATAGCAAAGGTCGGATCTGGATTGGGACCTTGGGCGGAGGTCTTAATAGGCTAGACCCTGAGAGCAATCAATTCATTGCCTACAGAAAAAGGGACGGGTTACCCAGTGACGGTATCGTTGGCATCCTAGAGGATAGTCGAGGCCTTCTTTGGTTGAGTACCACCAATGGCCTGAGCCAATTTGACCCCGAACAAAAATCTTTCAAAAACTATGGGGTGGGAAGTGGCCTTCAAAGTGCCCAGTTTAACGAAAGGGCCCGTTTGAAGCTCTCGACAGGGGAAATGCTTTTTGGAGGCAATGATGGCTTCAATATGTTTCATCCGGAAAACGTTAATGATAACCTCACCCCGCCAAGAGTGTACCTTACCGACCTGAAGGTGGGCAATGAGCCCGTCAGCGTCTCTGCCGATGGCATCCTGCAGCGAAGTATGTTGTACGCTGATGGGATTGAGCTTAAGGATGATCAAAACTTCTTATCCTTCGACTTCATTGGGATCAACCACCGAGGAGGTAGTCAAAATAGATACGAATATATGATGGAGGGCCTGCAGGACAAGTGGATCAACAATGAGAATGAAACCAAGGTATCATTTACGAACTTGTCACCGGGAGAATATCGGCTGCGAATAAGGGCCACCAATAGTGACAATGTACCGAGCGAAAAGGAAGCGGCCATCGATATCTACATTGCTCCCCCGTTTTGGATGACCTGGTGGTTTCTATCGGTTGTCGTGCTCATGGTTTTTCTTGGAGCCAGGTATGTATACCGACTACGAGTCAAGGCTCTGAAAGTCAACCAAAGACTGCTCGAAGAAAAGGTGAATGAAGCCACCAGTCAGGTAGAGGAGCAAAATGCCGTTTTGGCTTCGCAAGCGGCCAGTCTAAAGAAAGCCATTGCGGAGACTAACCTGGTCGTGCAAAGAGTATTAGACTCCGGGGACTTCAGTGCCCGAATTGATCTGAGCGGACAAGAAGATGAATGGGCAGAACTGGGGGGCTCAATCAATCATCTGTTTGAATCTGTGGTCACGCCTTTCAATCAGATCAATCACATCATCAATCAAATGGCCCAAGGTGATCTGACCCATCGTTTCACTGCGGAGGTCAAAGGAGACGTCCGGAGAGTGGCCGAGAATCTCAATATGGCGATGGATACGCTCTCTGATCTACTTACGGAGATATCGGAAAGTGTTCGAACGATAGGCGAGTCCTCGTCGGAGATGCTAGCTGCTAGCGAGCGGATAAGCGCTGGAACGACGGAAATTGCTTCCACCGTCCAGGAAATGAGCAGAGGTGCGGACAAACAACTCCAAAAAGTCGATGAGTCAAGCAGAATAGTCGAAGCTATTTTAAGAGCTTCTGACGATATGGGGCACCAAGCTGAGGCCATCAACGAGACGGCCTCAAAAGGTGTAAGAAAGAGCGAAGAGGGCTCCAGTGAGATCAATAAACTGGATGTGAATATGACGGACATCCTGGAGTTTTCAGAAAATACCAGTCGCTCAATTACGACGTTGTCTGAGCGGTCTCATGCCATTTCCGGGATTGTGAAACTCATCAAGGACATTGCTGCTCAAACCAACCTATTGGCACTCAATGCCGCTATCGAGGCGGCTAATGCGGGAGAGGCCGGGCGTGGATTTGCGGTGGTGGCAGACGAGATTCGAAATCTGGCAGAAGGCTCCAAAAAATCCGTCAACGATATTGAGGAACTCATTTTAGATGTTCAAAAAGATACACAAGCCTCGGTTGCGCTCATTCAAAGTATGAGTAGCAGCGTGAAGGAGGGGGAACAAGCCGCTAAGACCTCTCTCAAGGCGTTCAATGAAATGGCGGCCTACTACCGAGAAGCGTTCGAAAAGTCTGAACAAATTGTCGACGCAACAAGGCAACAGACCTCTGATGTCGGAGGAGTTGTCACTTTGATGAGTAACGTGGTTGTCATCGCAGAAGAGACCGCTACAGGAACAGAACAAGGGGCAGTCGCCACGAATGAGCTATCAGCTGGTATGAGCAATTTTACTGAGCGGACGAATCATGTCTCTCAGATAGCCAAAGACTTGCAAGAGAAAGTAGGGCATTTCAAACTCAACGACAGGGGACAATTGCAGGACATGTAACTCTTCTTGTTCGGCAGAAGAGGCCTCGTGTCTCCGAGACAAAATTGTAGAAGTGACACGGGCTAATGTAGTGGCAAGTTCGTCTCCGCATCCTCCACAAGCATCCAGGTCCATTCGAGCCTTCTCATCGATTGTCGTCCCTAGCCACAACCTTCCCATTCGAAATCATGGGTCAATTACCCGACCGCTGGTAGGTACTTGATTGGGTTACATTCACGGGCTAAATAACCCCCTTCATTCCACCACCAACACGCCTCGCATGATCACATGGTGGCCGGGGAAGGTACACACATACTCATACCTTCCTGGCGCCTGGGGCGCTTTGAAATAGATACTTTCCACATCATCAGGATGGAGCAGATTGGTATGGGCAAGGATCTCATTTGACTCGGGGACGTAGCTAAGCGTCTCTCCGTCTAGTCCCAGCTCCTGCGCGGCTGCACCCACCTCATCGGCCTTGCCAGGGTTGACAATGATGACATTGTGCAGCATGTCGTCGTTGTTATTGAAGGTCCATTTGATCTTATCACCAGCTTTTACGCTTACCTCCGTTTGATCAAACTTCAACCCCGGTAGTGTTCCCATTTTTATCTCGACGTCCGGCTGGTCCCAGTCCGCAGGCTGAGTGGTAACCCGAAGCGAGGAAGCGGTGGCGACAGCGGGGTTCCCAGTTCCTTTGCTGATGATCGTGCTTCCGTTTGGCACCTGATTGAGCGTGTAGTACCCATAATCATTCAGCAGCTTGTTGGAGGCAGTATTCCTGACCCCCTCAGCACGGATCTCGTAGATGAATCCCATCCTGAATTGGTCCAGGGTCAACTGCACAGACAATCCATCATCGGACACTTTGACCTCCTTGATGACTCTACTTTGTTTTTGCTGCACCGGGCTCCCGTAATTGTGTTGGTACAAGTAGGTGAAGTCCGTGTTGGCGTACGTATCAGGGTTCTCCGCTGTTTATTTATCAACCGGTTGGGTAAATGTTATTTTGAATCCCTCGGGCTGCACTTGTACCGTCTTCATATCGAAGGGTACTT
>JBCCXG010000053.1:0-16116 GCA_039191945.1 Bacteroidota bacterium | reverse complement strand
GGTCAGCAGGCAAGCAAATGCATAGAAGCAACACCCCTACTGAACAAGCGTTTGGGCTGGGGCTTACGGAAAGAACGGGAAGTGCACTTTGCTTTTTAGGAGGCAAGCCAATGGAGGAATTGGGTGGCACTGGCCTTGCTGACAATCACGTCAGAATCCACCTCGAAGCTTGGTGTGATCAATAGCTTTCGTGCGAAGTAGTTGTCGATATGAGCAATCGCATCTCGATGGATAATCACCTGCCGGTTGACCCGATAGAAGTGATCGTCCAATTCTTTTTCGATCCGCTCGAGAGGTAGGTTGACCGGGTATTTCTTACCGTCTTTTGCCACGACGTAGGTCATGCCATCTTTGAGGTAGACCACTCGAAGGTCCATGTATTTGATAGCGTAGATCTTGGGACCGTGTTGAATCACCAGAGATTTCTTGGATTCGGCGTCTCGATGTTCCATAAAATTCAGCAGCTTGGTCAGGTCTGAATTTGCATCCTTTTGACCGGTCAGGTGACGGTGCTTATCCAGTGTCTCCTTGATGATTTCATTGTCAAAGGGTTTCAGGATGTAGTCGATACCATTGGCCCGAAAAGCCTGGAGTGCGTATTCATCAAAAGCGGTGCAAAAGATCACGGGCACAAGGGTCTCCATTTGGGAGAAGATCTCAAAGCTGAGGCCATCAGACAGTTGTACATCCGAGAAAAACAGATCTGGGGGCCCGTGCTCGGAGAGGTAGCTCAGTGCTTCCCTCACGGAGGGACATACGGCTGCGATGCGAATGGAATCGTCTACTTTGCTGATTTCCTCGGCCAGCTCCTCAGCCATGAGCGGCTCATCTTCGATAATGACTACGTTCATGGTGTGAGTGGTTTGAAACGTACAATGAATTCTTCATTTGTATGATTTACATGCAACGCCTCCCCAGACCCTATCAAAAATCGTTCCGATAGATTTTTGAGACCGATACCGGTAGAATCGACGACTCGCCGTCTGATGGAGGTATTATTGACAAAATACAACTGATCGTCGGCCTCGCCGATTTCAATGTGCAAAGTCTTCTGAGCGCTAAAAGCATTGTGCTTGATGGCGTTTTCTGCCAATGTCTGAAAAGTGAAAGCCGGTACGCTAGCATGCTTCAGCGTCGCTTCTGAAAGGTGGATCCGTACCTGAATGGCATCCGGGAATCTTACTTTTTGTAACTCCATGAAATCGCCAAAAATCTCTAAATCCTCCGCTACAGTAAGCGATTCCTTTAGCTGATCGGAGATCGAGGTCCTGAGAAACCGCGAAAGTCGCACGGTGTAGGATTCGGCCTTCTGTCCATCATTTCTGATCAGCAGCTTCAGCGTATTGAGCGCGTTGAACAAGAAGTGGGGCTGGATCTGCTGCTTCAGCGTCTCGTGCCTTGCCTTCATATGCTGCGCCTCCAGGATCGCTTTCTCCATTTCCAGTTGACCCCTCTTTTCACGGTTCAGCAGCAAGTCGATGATGATCAGGATGAAGGTGTTGTTGGCGGCGAAGCCAATGAAAGGGTAGTAGCGGAGCATCCCAAAGCCCATGGGCGTCGGTCGCAGCGCGGATAGTGCGGAAAAGATCCCCAACACCAACAACCCCGTCAGCAAGTAGGAAAGCAAATACCTGGATCCGGTGCGTAGCCGGAGTTGCCTTTGATTTCGAACCAGCCAGATATTGAGCGACCAAATAATCAAGGCAAAGCAAGTAATGATCGCAAGCGGGAAGAGTACGCCCAATGGATGATGCAATTGTGGCGGACGCTGTACGTCAGCGCCGATCATCCCGGACCTCAAAAGCAGCGCAATGGGTGCCATGTTGTACACTGCGAGTAGCGGTGAGGTAATGAAAGCCATTCTGACCAACTTGTGCGTGTCCTTGTCCATCTCGGCTTGTTTGATTCCAAAGATGGACGTACGTTTAATGCCATCAACGGCTCGATAATAACATTTAACGTTTTTCAACATCTGTTAAGACGGCCGAGAGACCATTCAAGAAAGCACAACTAGGCAGACTGCAGTAGCGATGGGGACGGTGGTTGACTTGTGTGAAACGACGAGTAGCCCCAGCTATCGAATCCAATGATCCGTCAAAGGTGTGGCAGTCAAATCAGCACTTCGTCACCCTCCCTGGCAAAGGTGCAGTTCGTAAAGCGGGAGCGACAGTCCAGCTCCGCCTGGCGCAGAAAATCATCATCGTGATCGGGGTCGTGATGGGTGATGTAGAGATGTCCCACACCGGCTCGTTGAGCCACTTCGATCGCCTGGTTCCAGCTGCTATGACCCCAACCCCTCCGAGTGGGAAGCTCCTCATCATTGTACTGCCCATCGTGGATCAGCACATCGGAGTTTTTGCAAAAGTCAACCACGTCCTCATCGATGGTTTCCCCGTGCTCAAGATCGGTGCAAATGGTGATGGACTTACCGTAACCTTCCAGCCGGTAGCTGTAAGCGCCGCCGGGATGGTTATGCTTGCGATAGTGGAAGCTGACATTGTCATCCAGCCCTAACGCATCCTGAAACTCTTCCGTCGTGTAAAACCGCATATCGGCCCCCATCTTATCGAGCTGCACGGGGAAGTACTCGGAGTGCATCTGCCGGGCAAAAACGCGTTCGAGTAGATCAGTCTCACCGTCGTTGTAGTGGGGCGAATACAACGCAATCTTCTGATTGGGGATGTAGGCGGGCCCAAAAAAGGGAAAACCCTGAATGTGGTCCCAGTGAAAATGGCTCATGTGTAGCAGGATGAAAGGGGTCAAGGTAATATCACCTGATAGGATGTCTTTACCCAACTGACGAATGCCCGTGCCTGCATCAAAGATGGCAATCACTTTTTCATCGCCCTCTTTGACCAGGAGGTCGAGATAAAAGCAGGTGGTGTTACCACCAAATTCACTCACAAAGGGATCACAGACTGGCGTGGATCCACGGACACCGTAAAACTTAAGCTTCCAGATAGGGGAGGGCAACACGACGATTTGGAGGTTTGTACCCATCATTAACTGGCCGCTAGCCGTATTGTTGATGAGTCGCCTCAGCAGCCTATCTCTTCTGGTCTTTCTACCCGCCCTGAAGCCATTGATAGACTGGGCGCAAGAGCATCAGTGCGGCAATCATGAGGAAAAGTGCCTTGTTGAATTGCTGATATCGCACCTCTGTCACGTAGCGCAGGATCGATTTACCGGTCCAGGTCGCGATGACTGCGGTAACTCCCAGGACCCAAATTAGCTGTTGGTGCTGGGAGAAGTCAAATTGGATGGCGGTAGAGAAGATGATCAGCTTGACCGCTTGCGCCAAAGCCTGGCAGCAAGACTTTGTGGCCACGAGCCGCTCCTTAGTGACTTGGTTGAGGTTAAGCAGAGCGGCAATGAATGGGCCTGTGACGGCGACGATCATACCCAGGAAACCGGAAATAAACCCAGCGGATACTACCGAACCCTTGCCTACCCGGCTGGAGGTAACTCTTGGCATGAAAACACTCAAAAGGATGAAAAGCCCCACGAGCCATTCCACCATCTCCGGATTGAAATGCATATATAGCCAACCCCCTAACAAGGCCCCAGGTACCAATAGGAGGGAAAACCAGGCGACGACCCGCCACTGAATGTCTTTGAAAAAGAAGCACAGCCGGGAGCCATTGGCAATGAGCTGAACACCAGCATGTAGCGGAATAGCCAGTTTTGCGTCCAGGGCAAGGGCGAGCAGGAAAAACAGAATCGTACCTCCGGCTAGCCCGAATAGAGATGAGACGAGAGCACCAACGAAGGTGGCGAAAATGAGAAATATAAGTAGCTCAGGGCCCATCAGGCGGCAATCGTAGA
The DNA here is from genome assembly GCA_039191945.1 of Bacteroidota bacterium. Classification (GTDB taxonomy): domain Bacteria; phylum Bacteroidota; class Bacteroidia; order Cytophagales; family Cyclobacteriaceae; genus JAWPMT01. Next base: position 12,291 of record JBCCXG010000053.1, on the reverse strand, counting down.
CTCCTCACCGTTCTTGCTTTCAAGCTCAGTAGCGAAGTGCTCATAAGCCATCAAAAACTCCTGGTTGATTTGATCGGCTGCGGCCACGAACTCCGTATAATGCGTTTCTAGGTGGGTGATCAAATAATCAGGGTTTACCTTTTGGTCGAGTGACTGCCGGTGCGCCCGACCGAGCTGCGTAGCTACTGAGTAAGCAATGTCGACCAATTCGAACTCGGATAATAGTTCTTTGATCTTCGCATTCTTGTGGGGGATGGCACGACCCCAATACTCCTCTCCCTCGTGGGTCGTATAGCCCAGCCGTTCTTCGAGGTCCGGAGCATACAATTGGGATGCTTCAATCATCCGAAGCCCGTGATGCGGATAAGGATTGAAATAGTACTTGTTGTCTGGGTCTTGGTAAACCCGCTTCAACTCAATCAATAGGTTGTCTTCCACCTTATTGCTTTTCACCGGTTTCAGCGCAACAATCCATCGCGGATTGCCGAAGGTGCCTTCACCGCGACCTACTTCCGAGATCTTGTAGTCTTGTAGCAGGTGCTTTTCATCTCGACTGTTCAAGTAACCTTTCAGCAGTTGCCTGACCGTGGCATCCTTTGGGTCTACGGGGGATTTCCGCATCTCTTTGGCCCATTTGCCATTCGCCTCGAGATAGTGCTCCACGCTATCGTACCACACCCGATATTGGGCCTTTTCCGCCGTCTTGGACACCCCTTTGAAAGGTACTGTGGGCGCTTGGAAGCTTCGAACATAGCCCTCCAAAAAGTACTCTAGTACGGTGTGAGGCAGAAATTGCCCGTTCTTCTCTTCCTGCTTTAGTGAGAGCGAACACAGAAACCGCACGATGTCCCAAGCGTAGGGACCAAACCTCGACCGGTCAAAGTCCGACATGCCTGCGCCATTATGACTGATCACATAGTTTTCTGCATGTGGATTGCCATGCAAGAATACCGTAGGTAGCGTATCGTGATCCACCAGTTTGCGGAAATGCTTTTGCATGTGAAGGCAATTGTGGCGGAAGAAAAGAAACTGTCCTCGATCCTTCTTTAAGTAATCTTTAGAGCGCTTTGCATCAGGAAGAGGACGGTGTTTCAGATAAATACGCATAGTGTGACGGCGGTTAATTGTTATCTATATGTTAACTATAAATTAATCAAGTATTAAGCAATTAAATCAATAATCACGACTAATCCCAATCTGATGCAGTGAAGCTGGCAATTTCCGAAGCGACTGAGAAATCACGTTCCTTTCGACGAGCACCTCCGCAGCCCATGGGCTGTATTCATCAACCGAGGGGTTCTGAAGCACTTATCCTTGGTCCTCGGCAATCTCCGGATGCATCGATCTTGATGGACGCGTTGGTCCCTTATACCCCCCACAGCCAACCCATTGGACATCCGCCAAACCAATTACGGACTCATCCAGTTTCTTTATGCAAAACCCAATTACATGCCCGAGCTACCGGAAGTCGAAACATTTAGGAAATACATTGAAGGCACATCTTTGCAGCAGAAAATCGTGGGGTTCGACTGCGCAGATACGCGACTCCTAAAAAAAGATCGAGAGGTCTTCGAGGAGGCTTTGATCGGGCAGTCCTTTGTGGACACCCAACGCATAGGGAAATACCTCTTCTTGCTGACTAATGGCGATGATGTCCTGGTGATGCATTTCGGTATGACGGGCAGACCGGCCTACTTCAGGGGTTTGGAGGAGCGTCCGAAGTATGCGCACATCATTTACCAGTTCGAAAATGACTTCTTCCTGGGCTTTCAAAACAAACGAAAGTTTGGTTGGAATGATCTCACGCGTGACATCAGCGCCTATCAACAAGCTGCCGGACTAAGTGAGGATGCGCGGTCGCTGTCTTATACACATTTTCTTGCTGCTGTACAGCGTCGGAAGACCTACATCAAACCCGTTTTGATGGATCAGTCGGTAGCTGCGGGCATCGGCAATTGGATGGCCGATGAAATCCTCTACCAAGCCCAAGTGCACCCGGAAAAGAAGGTGGAGGACCTGGACGAACGCCATCTGCAAGCCATATTTGAGGCGATGAAGCGGGTTATTGAAACGGCCATCGACAAAGAAGCCAACTACTCGGACTTTCCATCCGAGTTCTTTATCCATATCAGAAAGACGGGTGAGTCCTGCCACCACACCGAGGGACACATAGAAAAATTGACGGTAGGTGGGCGATCGACCTACTACAGTCCGGAGTGGCAACAGCTTTGACCCTCGCTGTGTCATCGCATCCTGTTTCTTACATCTCTCAAATACGATCACGTTCTTCGGATAAAATTGTCGATTTTCGCATATCTAGTCCTTCATTGCCTTGCCCTGTTTGCGATTGACCTCCTTAAGATTCATTGCCCTTGGTTTTCTCTCCGTATGGTCCTTGGAGAGTGCGGGTCAATCCTCCTCTACTGACTCCACCAAGCGATCGGCCTCCTGGGTCATCTACCCAGCTTTCGGTTTTCAGCCGGAAACGAGCTTTCAGTTTGGTGCTATCGGAGTAGGCACCTTACAGAGTTCTGATGACTCGCAGTCGGACTTTGTTCGTCAGTCCTCCTTCACGCCTTTCGCCATCTATACCCTGAGGAACCAGATCCTGGCCGCGTTCAATGTCGACTATTTCTTCCGATCTGGTTGGAACCTCAACATCACGCCGAGATTCTTCAAGTTTCCCGATCGGTACTTTGGTATTGGCAATGACAACGACCCCGATGAGTTCGAAGACTACACGAACGAGTTTTGGCGACTAGAGGGGCAATTGTCGATACCACAAACCCCCCGAATTTTTTGGGGTGTAGCCTTTGATATGCGGACGGCTGCCATGCGCGGTCGGGAGGAGGGAGGAGATCTTTTGCAAGGTGACGTCACCGGATGGGATGGGGGTGCTCAGGTGGGACTTGGCCCCGCGGTGCGATATGACAGCCGCGACAATGCCATCTATCCCACGCGAGGTTATTTTATCAATGCACAGTCACTGATCACTTACCTGGGGGATTTTGGCTTCACGAGTTACAACCTGGATGTGAGGCGCTACTTCAGCATTCGCGACGACCGAGACGTAGTGGCGGTCCAGCTCAACGGCTTCTTCACTACGGGCTCAGACATTCCATTTTACACCCTGCCACAGCTAGGTGGCGACGAGCGAGTGAGGGGCATTGCCAATGCAAGTCTTTACCGCGATCGACAGGCAGTCTACGGACAAGTAGAGTATCGAAAGTATCTCTTTTGGCGCATCGGAGGAGTGGCCTTTGCGGCCGTGGGCGACGTGGCGAATCAATTGGGAGACCTCGACCTTTCAGAGTTCAAATACGCTGGCGGGGTGGGTGTTCGGTATCAGGTACTGCCCGACCAGAAGCTCAATGTTCGCTTCGATATTGGCGTAGCCCGAGGAGGACAAACAGCCTTTTACATCGGCATGAGAGAAGCTTTTTAGGTAGACAAAGGACCTGCCTCTGTGCTTCCTGTTGGTCCCGCTATCCACTCCTATCACAGCCCCGCAATCAGCCGCAAATGCCCCGCTGGATATCCGCTGCTATCGGGTCTAGTCGGAAAGAGCCGTGGCTTCGAGCCAGTGGACCCTGGTACACCCCATGGTGACGATTCCGGTGGATTGGGCTATTTTGAGCCACTGCTTTGAAACCCAAAAAAACACTTCAAATACCCATAGCTATGAAGGCCACACTTTTTGTTCTGCTTATCGCCTTACTGATCCCCGTCCTCGCTCAAGACAAGATTCCCGTCCTTCTCGACGCCGATACCGGCAATGAGGTGGACGACCCCTATGCTTTGGCGCGGGCGCTATTGGAACCTTCCTGGAATGTCCTCGCCCTCAATGCGACGCACTGGCAGACGAGCCATTGGGCGGAGCCGCAATCGATGGAAAACAGCCACCGTGTCAATCAGGTACTACTGGGACACATGGGTCTGGATGTCAAAACCAGAAGGGGAGGAGTAGCCCGGATGTTTGACTGGGGGGACAAGGCGCAGCACTCGGCGGCCGCCTACGAGATTATTCGGCAAGCGCAGCAAATGCCTGAGGGTCAGAAGTTGATGGTTGTGGCCTTAGGGGCACTGACCAATGTTGCCTCCGCCGTCTACATCGAACCCGACATTGAGGACAAGATCAAGCTCTATTGGTTGGGTACCAACTACGACTTTGAGCAGGGCGTGATGGGCACGACTGATTTCAATTGCATCATGGATACACAGGCTTTGCACCATTTGCTCAAATCGACTGTTGAGATGCACATCATGCCGCACAGCCTGGCTTTGGGCATGGATTTCACGTTTGCCGAGGTCGCGGAGCAATTCCGAGGCAAGCACCCATTGGGTGACTTCCTGGTGGAGCGCTGGCACAACCATGTCGATGGGCTCAGAAAAATGCGGTGGATCTGGGATCTGGCGATCGTCTCCGCAGCCATCAATCCTCAGTGGGCGACGGAGACGACGATTACGACATCCAAGGACTTTGGTAATAGAGAGGTCTTTTACTACAACTCCATCGAGGCCTCCAAGATGAAGGCTGAATTTTACGAGACACTACTCACCTTTATGCAACAAAACTGATGAATAGTCAATACACCTTTCCGAATGCTGCCGCAGTGGCCGCAGCGCTTTTACTTGCTGCTTGTTCTACCTCCCCGAGTACACCGCCTACGCCACCTGCCTACGAGGCCAGCTTTGACGAAAAGACCATCGCCGATAGCGTTGCCTTTTTGTGGGCGCACGCCCCAGGCGATTTGACCGGTGATGGCATTGCAGATTTGGTCTTTGTGAGCAACAACGCTCGCGGAGGTTATCTCGGCTACTTCAAGGGTGACCCGGAGCAGTTCCCTTGGGAAGAGATCGTCGTCGCTGAGCATGGTCCAGAGGGTGAGACCCTGGCACAGGGCGATCTGGAACTGGCAGATATAGACGCTGATGGGGATCTTGACATCATTGCGGCGGAGCATCCTGGCGAGTGGGACGCATCTACAGAAGATTCGTGGATCTATTGGTACGAGAATCCGAGCTGGGAGCCACACTTTGTGGGTACGACACCCGATTTCGTAAAGGACTTCAGTTTGGTTGACTTGGACAAAGATGGTATGATGGAAGTGGCTGCTCTCACTTTTGAGAGCAGCTCGCTCAGCATCTTTCGACAAGGTGAAGGAGAGAGTTGGGAACGAATACAGTATTGGGAGGACTATGGCAACCTGCATGAGGGCATGCACGTCGGAGATGTCGATGGAGATGGTTGGACGGACTTGGTAGCCGATGCGCACGTGTTCTTCAATCCCAAGGGGAACCTGGAAGGCGATTGGTTGACGGGAAACATCGACGCTAAATGGAACAGTCAGGAAGGCGATTGGTCTAGAAATGGCACTAAGGTGTTTGCCAGGAATTTGGATTCGGATCCCGAGTACGAGGTATTTATCAGCCACTCCGAACGTCTTGGATTCCCCGTCAGTGTCTACGATCGAACAGGAGAGGGATCATGGCAAGAGACCGTCATTGTCGACAGCCTGGCGGCCTGTCATACGCTGCAGTCCTTTGACTTCAATAATGACGGATCCATGGACCTGCTTACAGGCATGAACCGGTCTCGGGGCAAGGGACTGGGCTTTGACTCTTACCCGGTAAGTATTCATTTTGCCACGACTGATGGCACCTGGAAATCACAGAAGCTGCATGACGAAGGGATCTATAACGGACAGGTTTTTGATTTCGATGGGGACGGGGATATGGACATTTTTTCCTACCAAACCCACGATGCGACGAGCTTTCAGCTCATGGTCCAAAACTGACGAGGCCACATAGCAGATTGTTTATGAAAATCACAAGTGCTGAAGTCTTTGTCTCTTCTCCAGCAAGAAACTTTGTCACACTCAAAGTGGAGACGGATGCAGGCATCTACGGCCTTGGGGATGCTACGCTCAATGGGCGAGAGCTAGCTGTGGTCTCCATTTTGGAGGATCACATGATCCCCTGCCTCATCGGGAGGGATCCATTCGATACGGAAGACATCTGGCAATATTTCTACAGAGGAGTTTATTGGCGGCGCGGTCCCATCAATATGGCAGCATTGGGTGCCATCGACGTGGCCCTTTGGGACATCAAGGGAAAGGCGCTGGGTGTGCCAGTCTACCAACTGCTTGGAGGTAAGAGCCGGGAAAAGCTAATGGTATATACCCATGCGCAAGGAAGAGATGCGGTGGAAACGCTCGAGGAAGTAGCCAAGACAAAAGAGGCAGGGTACAAAGCCATACGCGTTCAAAGCGGTGTGCCTGGTCTGGAGGGCGTCTACGGTGTCGCCAAGGATCGGGGTGCCTACGAACCTGCCGAAAGGGGAGGTCTGCCCACGGAGGAGCGCTGGAGCACAGAGAAGTACCTCAACTTCCTCCCAAGCCTATTCGAAAAGGCCCGCAAACAGGTCGGCGCAGACATCCATTTGTTGCACGATGCACATCATCGGTTGACGCCGATCGAGGCAGCGCGCTTAGGGAAGGAACTGGAGCCGTTTCACCTTTTTTGGCTGGAAGATGCGGTCCCCGCAGAGTGGCAAGAAGGCTTTGCGGTGATCCGGCAACATACCACTACGCCATTGGCGGTGGGGGAGGTTTTTAATACGGTTTACGATTGCCAGGATCTCATCTCAAAGCAGATGATTGACTACATACGTATGAACGTGGGGCATGGGGGTGGACTCACACCCATGATGAAAATTGCAAGCCTCGCGAGTTTCTACCATGTCAAGACCGGATGTCATGGCCCGTCGGATGTTTCTCCCATCAACATGGCAGCCTGTCTTCATTTTGGCACCGCCATCAACAACTTCGGCATACAAGAGTACATGGGGTATGCCGACCTGACGATGGAGGTCTTCCGGCTCTCCCATCCGTTTGAACGCGGTCATTTCACCATGAGTGATGCACCAGGGCTGGGAGTGGAGATGAATTTCGACCTGGCCAAAAAGTATCCGTATGAGAGGGCCTACCTTCCTATCAACCGGTTGGAAGACGGCACACTGCACAATTATTGAACATGGCGAGGTTTGATCAAAAACGGGTTGTGGTGACGGGTGCATCCAAGCCAGGGGGCGTCGGAGCGGCAGCCGCCGAGCTGTTTGTAAAAGAAGGAGCGCAGGTTGTGATGGTTGATTTAGATGAGAAGAGCGGAGAATCCCTAGCCTCCAACCTGGGCGCTAAAGCACTATTTCTGCCTTGCGATGTTGCCGATGAGCGTCAGGTGCAGAGGTCCTTTGAACGGTCCATCGACTTCCTGGGTGGTGTGGATTTCTTGGTCAACAATGCGGGCGTCCTTGGCTATACGCCGGTACACGAAACCTCCCTGGAAGAATGGAACCGGATCATCGGTGTCAACCTTACGGGTTCATTTCTCTGTGCCAAATATGCCATTCCCACCATGTTGGAAGCGGGAGGAGGGGCCATCGTGAACCTAGGGAGCGCCCAGTCCTTCATGAGTCAACGCAATGTGGCGCCTTACGCAACGTCGAAGTCCGCCATACTCGGACTGACTCGCAGCATCGCCGTGGACTATGCGCCTACGATCCGCTGCAACGCCGTCTGTCCATCCACGATCGACACACCTATGCTGCACTGGGCGATGGAGCAGGCAAGTGACCCCCAGGCACTCCTGGATGAGTGTGTCGACATGCACTTGATGAAGAGGATCGCCCAACCGGAAGAGATCGCAGCGCTCATCGCCTTTCTTTGTAGTGCGGCCGCTGTAAACATCACGGGGCAGGCCTTTCGCACCGACGGCGGCATCGGCCTTCTCATTGAGGGCAGCAACGAGTCCCAGGGCCGCTGACCGAGGATTTTCCTTTCAGTCTAAGGCTCTTGATCAACCTCTCTCCGTATGCTGCTTCAAGTCCCGGGCAAATTGTTCGAAGGATCCGTCGAAAGGAGGGATGAACTTCTGGTACATAGGGAACATGAGCCCGCCGATCTTTTCGGTCATGGTGAACTGAACTCGACCCGGTTCGAGGGGCTCAATTTGGAAGACCCGCTGCCCCTTGCCATCACCCCACACCAGTCGAGATTCATTCTGCATTTCCTTTACTTTTAGTTTGAAGGTACGCTTGGGATCGAGCGTGGACTTCAGTCGAATTCTTTCACCCAGCGCAATATCTCCTTCCAGTGACACGATCGTACTGTTCCAGCTCGTGTAGTGCTCTCCATCCGTGATGATTTGCCAAACGTCCTTTGCCGAAGCGTTGATGATGATGGAAACGGTAGTTTCCCTGCTGAAGGTGGTCTTGATGGTCTGGGCTTTTCCGTTTTGGGCCGTAGATGTAAACGCAGTCATGATTGAAATCAGAGTTACGACGTATTTCATTTTGAGATTTTCCAGCAAAAGAGTGACTGAGTGCATCAGAGATCGCCGCATTTCCTGGAATTGGGAATACCATTAAGCTGGGGTGGTGAACAGTGCCAGAACCAATTCCAGTTATTGAGACCTAAGTCACCACAGATCGACGCACCTTACCAGTCACTTGGAACCAGGCAAGTTGCTATCTTCACTCGTGGACCGAGGAGAAGCATTGTTTTTCAAAAGATCAATTTTTCGATGCAAACGATATTCTCTTTTGCGCTAGCGGGATTTGGTGTCTACGGACTCTCGCTGGCGTTGGTGTTGAGCTTTCGAAAGAGCTATGTGCCGTTGTCCAACAAGATGCTTTCGATCCTTGTGTTCATCTTTGGGATGTTTCTCTTCCAGAGTGGATTGCGTATGGAGGGAGCGCTTGACGGTTACAAAACACTCGACTTGATCATCGGTACCTTGTGGTACTGGGTGGCACCGCTGATCTTCTTGCACGGCTACCATTTGATTCATCCCAACAGAGGTTGGCAGAGGATACATGCGCTGCACCTGATCCCTAGCTTGCTGCATGTGATGAATGTAGCTCCCATTTTCCTGTTGAGTTTTGAGGAGCAAAATACATGGTTGAGTCAAGGCAAGGAACGATCCGATTGGCTTTATCAGCTGATGACTACAGGCTATGTCCTTCTTGCCCAGTTTTTGACCTACATTCCGTTTGCGGTGCGGATCCTTCATCGCTACGCTGCGAGACATGCCACCAAGATCTCAGTCGCTGGCCTCAATCGAGTTTTAATCACACGAAATGCCTATGTGGTTTTTGGAGTGATCTGTGTGGTGATGGAAGTACTGGCCTTTTCTGGCCGCCTTGGCAATAGCTATGTCGTCATTCTATTGGCGATGATGATCGTCATCTTCTCATTGGGTTACATTGCAATGGCACGCCCCTCAGCGCTCTTTAGTCAGATTCCTTTCAAATGGGCCTTCCGATCTCGCGAGTTACCCGAAGATGAAATTGAGATCTACAAATCTGCCCTCATCCAAGAAATGGAGCATCGCGTCTACCGAGACCCGGAACTCACTTTGGACCGATTGGCGACTAATATCAAACTGCAACCTCGTCAGCTCTCTTCATTAATCAAGAAGGAATACGACATGCGATTCAATGAGTTCATCAACAAGTATCGCGTTCGTGCAGCCAAACAGCTGTTGCTAGACCCCAAGTGCCATCATTGGAGCATACTGGCCATCGGAATGGAAGTAGGATTTAACAGCAAGAGCACCTTCAACCGGGTATTCAAACAAGTAGAAGGGACCACACCCTCAGAGTTTCAGAGGCATCATACCGTAGATCTAAATCCGGGGTATGGCCAATGAATATGGGTGGCCGGGAAAATTGCTTTTTTGAGGCGAACTTCGCTTACCGAACGAAAACGAATTCGTCCATGACTCCCCTGATGCGCGAATCCATTGGCAAATTGGCTCATCTGAGTGCCTCCGACCTCACCGAACTCGAGGATACACTGGAATTAGTTACCTATAAGAAGGGGGAAAAGCTTTTGTCTGAAGGAGAGGTGTGCAATTGGTTTTGGTTCTTGGAAGGAGGTAGTGTAAGGCAGTATTACCTCAATACGGACTGGGACCCTGTGACGACGGGGCTTTTCGTACCCGGATCCTGGGTGTTGGATGTTTCCAGTTTCACCGGACGTAAGCCCTCTATAGGCTATATTGAGGCTTTCACAGCTTGTACCACCCACCGAATATCTATCGATAGTGTCCACCAACTGATTGCGAGATCGCAGTCATTTTTGCAATTGGGTAAGATCCTTGATGCCTCCAGGGATCTGGCATACCATCACGACCAAACGCCCGACGCGCGATATTTGCATCTCTTGAAGCATAGCCCAGAGCTAGTACAAACCTTCCCGTTGCGCTACATCGCTTCCTATCTAGGGATGACCCCCGAGACCCTCAGTAGGGTACGGAAGCGCATTTCTTGATTTCGATCAAGGTGTAGGCAGGATTGACGTATCTACGTTTGCAGGGTACAAAATCCTGCCGCATGAATAGCCCTCTCCGAAGCACCGGACTTTCTCTGATCATTGGTTCGCTGTTGATGATTTTGACCATGGTACTGCACCCCGTCGCGGGCGACTTTGACCATTTATTGAAGGTAGCCAACGTCGGCATCATTGCTCATAGCATAGGCATATTCTCGATACCATTTGTCGCTTATGGTTACTGGGGCGTCATGGTCTGGCTGGATGAGGCTACATTTCTCTCAAGAATCGCTTTTTCGTTCATCCTCTTCGGGCTGATGGCGGTCATGTTAGCCGCCACGTTGAATGGACTGGTGCTGACCCAGTTTGTACAAGCGTATCCCGATGCCACCGAGGAAATCATCGATGGACTTCGGCCAATCTTCGTCTACAATAAGGTGTTTAACCTGGCCAATGACTACATCTACATGACCGCCGTTGCCGTCTCCACCGTATGTTGGTCGATCGCATTGCTCACCATCAGAAAGTCGGTTCGTTGGCTGGGCGTATTTGGCTTGATCGTCGTTGGCGCCGCTGGTGCCTTATTGCTCGCCGGCTTCCTCTTTACCAGCGTGGAGGGCTTTCGCGTATTCATCTTCGGGACTACCGCATGGACGCTGACGGTGGGGTCCCACCTTTGGGCGAAGGGTACCTGACCCTTTTACCACTAGAACCATTTGATCGTCAGATCGATCAGCTTCTGCTTAAAGCCATTGTAGGGTGGCATCAGCAGATCCAGCGCATTGGGCATGTGCTGATGCATAATGCCGCGAGGGTTGGAAAATGCTTTGAAACCTTCGTCTCCGTGTCCACGACCGATACCACTGTTGTTCACCCCGCCGAAGCCCAGGTGCTGATTGAAGAAGTGGATCTCATTGTGATTGATACAGGTGCCACCCGCGCGTGTATTGTTGAGCAGTTGGCTGATATTTCGTTTGGATTGGCTATAGATATAAAGCGCCAAGGGCTTTTCTTTTTCGTTGATGATGGCGATGGCCTCATCGAGTGTTTTGAAGGGAATCATCGGAAGTATAGGGCCAAAGATCTCTTCTTGCATCACCTTCGAGCCCAAATCGACATCTGTCAGGATCGTAGGAGAAATAAAGTGCTCGTCGTCTTTGAATTTACCTCCTTCGACCACGTTGGCTCCCTGGTTGAAGGCGTCCTCCACGGTCTCTTTGAGACGCTGATAATGTCGAGCGTTGACAATGCGATTATAAGACTTGGATTGTTGCGGATCTTCTGAATAAAATGTCTTGATGGTGTCCTTGAGGGCTTGTTCCAAAGGCTTCTTTTGGGACTCATGAACAAGCAAGTAATCAGGTGCAATACATACCTGACCATTGTTCAGGAACTTACCCCAGGCGATCCGACGCGCGGCAGTCTTGATGTCTGCGGTCTCGTCGACGATTGTCGGGGATTTGCCACCGAGCTCCAAAGTGACAGACGCCAGGTTTTTGGCTGCGGCCTGCATTACGATCTTGCCAATGGCCGGCGAGCCTGTGAAAAATATGTGGTTGAATGGTAGCTCCAAAAGAGGTTCGGCTGTTTTCACGCTTCCTTCGACCACGGCCACCTCTGACTCATCGAATAGCTCCGAAATCAGTTTATTCATTAGAGCGGAGGTATGGGGGGTCATTTCAGAGGGCTTGATCATCACACAATTTCCTGCTGCAATTGCCGAAACCAATGGACCCAGCGTCAGGTTGATCGGGAAGTTCCACGGAGAGATGATCAGGACTACACCTTTGGGCTCGTATTTGATGCGAGAGCTCGCTCCCAACAACGCAATCGGCGTAGGCCGGCGATTGGCGCCTAACCATTTACGTAGACTCCGCTTTGCGTGCTTGATCTCACTCGTGACAGGGTAGATCTCGGATAAGTCAACTTCAGAAGGATGCTTACCAAAATCATCATG
>JBCCXG010000052.1:0-16171 GCA_039191945.1 Bacteroidota bacterium | reverse complement strand
TAGCTGGGCGTCGATATCGGAGCGATTGGGAGCCCATTGATTGGGGTCCAGGAGGGATTGTCTCGCTGAGACGAGGAAGGAGCTTTTTCCCTTGGAGATCGGCCCTTCTGCCATGATCCGAGCTGATAGGAGACCAATGCCCCCTTCCACCTTGTGCTCCTGATCATTACCTTCCTTTTGATGCACGACGACCACTGACGATGCACGACCTCCGTAGCTTGGAGGGAAAAAGCCCTTGTAAAATTGAATGTCGTTGACGGCCTCAGGATTAAAAACGGAGATCAAACCGAAATAATGATTGGGATTGTAGATAGGTGCCTCATCTAAGAGAATCAGGTTTTCATCAATGCCTCCACCGCGCACGTTGATGCCACTGGCCTGCTCGCCCAAGTTTCTAATGCCTGGCAGCAAGAGCGCCCCTTGGAAGACGTCTACTTCTCCCATAAAGTAAGGGATGTGATTGTCGGTATTGAAGTCCAGCGTATTGATGCTGGGAACCATACTTTGAATATTGTAGGATTGACTTCTTGAGTTGATGGTTATGCTTCCCAGCTCATGTAAGCTCGGAGTGAGGGACAGATTTTGCCGTTGTTTGCCCTTTAGCTCCAGCTGTGAGGTTTCCGTATCATAGCCGATGTAGGAGGTGACGACCTCATAGGTGCCTGCCGGCAGCGTCAAAGAGTAGAAGCCATATCGGTTGGTACTGACACCTAGGTTGACATCTTTCACAAATAGGTTGGCACCGATGAGTGCTTCGCCACTTTCACTGTCTCTGACGAAGCCGGTAATCGTGTGATTAACCTTGCCAGAGGAGGCTGATGCGGAGGGGACGATGAGATATCGACCCTTTTCTTCCCTGATGGAGAGCCCTTCATTTTGGAGTAGAAGCAGCAACTCAGGGAGCTGATAGCTCCGCTTCTCTAGTACAATGCGTCGATTGGGAAGGCGGCTGGGGCTGTAGATGAGATTGGTCTCCGTCTGCGCCTTGATGGTCTCCAGGAGCTCTAGAATGAGTACGTTCGGCTGGGAGAACTGAATAGGAGAAGACTGTCCAAAAACCGTGGCAGTAGAAAAGATGAGGGGAATAAGTAGTGCGGTTCGGAAGGATCGAATCATTTACTCCGTTTCACCAAGAAACGGAGTAAAATTACTCGAAGTTTCAGCAACCGTCTCCAGATAGGATGAAGGAATTATCGCTACTTTCTACGTTTATCGACAGTATGAACGACAAATCTTCAAGAATGTCTTTTAGGCTTTGATCTTTGAACTCGCCATTGATCCGACAGTTTTTCAACGCTGAGTCTTTAATAACGATCGCAGAAGGGTAAAAAGAGTTCAGCAAAGTGACTGCCTCTTGGAGATTTGTATCTGAGAATTTGAAATGCCCAGTCTTCCAGGCCAGCGCATTGGTTTGGTCTTCTCCAGACTTCAAAACCTTTTGCTTCGCCTTGTAGTGTACACCAGTTTCCCCTGCAGAGAGCTCTTGAACACTTTTTCCCGATGATAGTGAGACCAATCCTTCAGTCACAAGCACCATGGTATTGGTCGTCGTGGTATTCACTCCGAATTCTGTACCTAGGACCACGATTTTCAAACCGTAATCGGTACTTACCGAAAATTCTCCTTGACCTTTCTCCACTTCAAAGTAGCCTTCACCAGTAAATGCTACTGCTCTGCTATCAAAATCCTGCGCATATCGAATGGCTGCCCCTTTTCTTAGCCAAACTGTCGAGCCGTCGGGTAACTGATAAGCTTTTACGTTTTCTGAGGTGTTATCGATGGCGACCATCCGATCTTCGAGGCTCGGCTGCTCCAAGTAATTGTAAGACACGATACCAAGGAAAGTGCCCACCAATAGCACTGCAGCCACACGCAACCAGGTAGGGAAGGTAGAGGACTTAGGTAACTCTCTGACGGGAGTGATCTGATCTGAGAATTCCTGCCAAGCCTGATCGGTGTCAATCAGCAGATCAGGCTCTTGACCTGTGATCTCATACAGGACCTTGAGCTCCTGATCGACATTGCTGTCCTCGCGCCCTTGGTAGTGCAATTCGCTGTATCCTTCTAAAAATTGGTGGTCCATACGTAGGTAGGTCATTCAAAAATACAGGTACCCCTAAACTTTTTTATCTTTTTTTCGTTTTCAATCGTTTATCGCTTTCAGAAGCGGTTTTAGGGCTTCTCTCAACTTTTTTAGCGCTATTCCCATCTGATTTTCGACGGTCTTCTTTGATATATCCAGCTCCTCAGCTATTTCGTCATAAGTCAAACCCGCGTTGCGACTAAGTATAAAGATTTCCCGACACTTTTTGGGAAGGGCATCTACCGCCTGCTGCACTCTTTTCGTCACGTATTCTGCTCTCCCGTCGTCTTGCGGAGGAGGTACTTCAAAACCAATTTCAAGCTCCGAGATGTCGCGTTGTGCCTGGGTTTTGGGTAATTCTAATTTCAGGTAGTTGATCGATCTGTTTTTGGCAGCGGAGTACAGATAGCTTCTCAAGGAGCTTTGGATTTGAATAGTATCACGTTTCTCCCAGATGTACATGAATACCTCCTGCGAGATCTCCTCGGCAATCTGCTGGCTCCTGACAAACCGATAGGAGAATCGTACAATCTCTGCGTAATGACCTTTGAAGAAGCGCTCGTAGGCCTTCAGGTCTCCCTTGCGGATACTTTCAAAATCATCGATTTTACCAGCCATACTATTGAAGCAAGGGTGTGATCACCTCCGAGTACAGAAGCAGCGGAGGGCCAAAGGTGGGTAGGTTAATATTATCGCCGGACAAGGTCACGAGCAAGTTTTCAGAAGGGCTCACGAATACATGTTGCGGAAAAAAGTAAGTGTCATTTGGTGATAGTTTCGGAAAGTTGAGCTGATCTGCGAAGAGATGCCATCCATACCCATAATTGATCGTATTTGTGACTTCCTTGCGTAGCGTAACCGCACTTTCAATCCATGCCTCAGAGACGATCCGTTCCCCTTGCCAAAGACCCTCTTTCAGATAAAGATATCCAATTTTGGTCAGGTCCAATGTGTTGATTTCTAACCCGGTTCCGGCATTGATACTACCCGTGGGATCTTCTTCCCAAGTGTAATTGACCACTCCAATCTTATTGAATAGCTTGGTTTCTACGTACTCTTCGAAAGGCATGTTGGCACTTTCTTCGATGATTTTGGCAATGACGGTGGCACTCATCGAGTTGAAATTGAACCGGATACCAGGCTCCGCTTCCAGTGGTTTTTCCAGCACAAACCGGACCCAGTCGTCTGAAAACTTCACGGCGTTTACATCGTTGGCCGGATCATTGAGATTGAGGACGCCCTCATTCCAGGACAAGCCACTTTCAAAGAGCAAAAGATGCTCAATGGTGATTCGGCGTTTTAGCGGGTTGGATGCGAATATGTCATCATACTGAATGGGTAGTACGTCACGGATCAAGACGTTGACACCCCCAATCAATCCCTCCTCAATGGCTATTCCCAGTGCCAGTACCGTCACCATTGGTGAAGATCTACCGATCGGGCGGATCGTACCTCTCGTGTCGCCATTGTAATAGTTTTCAAAAATGAGTTTGTCATCTTTGATGATGATCATGGACCGGACGGTTTGAAAAGATCCCGCCGTGATTCCTGAGTTGACTTCCAGGAGTAGGTCGTTGCTCATGCCCGCATCGTCGGGAAATGCATATTCCCAGATTTCCTGGTCGGGTTCGAGCTCCTCTCCGGTAAAGCAACCGGTCGGTAGCACGACGAGGATGATCAGATATTTCAGGAGCTTCATTTTCAGTTTCACTTAGGGTCGGTGATGATCAGGTGCGGTTTCTCCCAGAACACACCAAGTTTCACGCCAAAATTGAGGTTGAGTCCCGATAGGTCTTCGGCTTCGGTGGAAGCAATGTCTACACCAAGGGCTTGCCGGTAGCCGGCACTGAAAAATAACCAGGTGTAGCGGATCGGCATGTATTCAAACTGCAACGACGGCGTGATGAAAGCAATTTCATCTCGAAAGGTGTCTTCTCCTGTCGATACAGCAGTCCATACCACGTCTCCGATCGAGTATTGGGCAATGATATTGGCGCTGAACTGCCGCTGGTGCCAAACTTGGTACCCCGCAAATAATCCCGCATGTCGAAACCGAAGGTCAAAGAAATTGGGGAAGATGATCCTCTGGCCTATCTCCTGATCAAAATCTGACCACATCGCACCTAATAGAAAGGACTTGTACTGCACTCCGGCGGTCACCATGGGCCCTCCTCTAAGTCCACCAAAGACCGGGTTTTGGTCGGAGGCCACCCCTACGAATACTGCTCGCCGCTGGTACCTGAGTTGCTTGCTTTCCGCCTCCGTAACTTCGACAGTATCGATTTGGCCTAGTAGCTGGTGTGCGGAGATCAGCAAAACGAGTGAGATCCATTTCCTCATAATGTGCAGACAACTTACGACCCTAAACCCATAAACCCAAGTCCAGATATTTTCCTGAGCGTGCAACTGTACCATCTTTGTCGGGTCTTTAGCACGAATTCTTTTGTAGAAAGTTGACCAAAGCTACGCTAAATATTCATCAGGAGCTGATTGACAGGTGCAGATCGGATGATCGTGTGGCGCAGTACGAGTTATATAAATTATACAACAAAGCAATGTACAATACCGCCCTTAGGATAGTTGGGAATGAGGAGGAAGCCGAAGACGTTTTACAAGAATCTTTCCTCGCTGCCTTCAAGATGCTTTCCTCTTATCGAGGCGATGCGTCCTTTGGTGCATGGCTGAAACGCATCGTGGTCAATAAAAGCATCAATAAGGTCAAGAAGCTACAGCCCATGCAGTCGGTAGACGACCAGTCAGAAGTAGCTGGACACTACGAGTGGCCAGAGGAGGGCAATCGTGAAGTGGATGTCACATCTATCAAGGAGGGGATACTTCAACTCCCCGATGGTTTCCGCTCAGTGCTGACCCTCTATTTACTCGAGGGGTACGATCATGTAGAGATTTCGGAGATCCTGGGCATCTCTGTTTCCACCTCCAAGTCGCAATACAATCGGGCGAAAAAGAAGTTGAGAGAAATAGTAGAAAGGCAGGTGAACTATGGGTGATTACTTAGAAAAACTAGCTAAAGAAAATCGAAGTCAATTTGATTCGGAGGATCCATCAGGCGCAGTATGGTCTGCTATCGACAAGGGACTGGAGAGATCGAAGCGTACGAGTCGCCTTCCGAAGCTTTGGAAGTATGCAGCAATGCTTTTGTTGGCTTCGACGGTAGGATTGCTAGGCGAAAGATTCCTGAGTACGCAGCAAGTACCTGTGGCCACCGCCAGTGATTTTGACCAAGTGGAGCAATACTACGTTCAGCTGATAGAGGATAGAAGAGCTCAACTTTCAGGCTATGAGTACGAAGCACTGGAGGAGAGTTTTCGCAATGACCTCGATCAATTGGATGACCTGTATGCAGAGCTCAAGGATCAATTTGAGAATGACATCAGTGATCCCAAGGTAAGGGACGCCATGATCATCAATCTGAAGATCCGGCTTGATATTCTTTCTCGACAGATCGAAATTTTAGAAAAACTAAACGAACAAGCAGATGATCATGAGGACGCTGATCTTATTTAGCCTTTTTGCGTTCATTAGCCACCTTGGGATCGGTGCCAGCTTTCAGCCGCCGGCTTTGACCAAAACCGTGGAGAAGGAATTTGAAGTGGATGGAGAAGCAAGGATAGAAGTCCTGAATAGTTTCGGTGAAGTCCGCATTGCCTCCTGGGACGAGCCCAGGGTGTGGGTGAAAGTGGAGATTTCTACGACCAGCGATCGGGAGAGCAGGGCGCAACAGATGCTTGATGATATCAATATTGACTTTAGCCAGAGCAACTATCGGCTCCTGATGAAAACGGATATTGACATCAATACCAAGGGTGACGAAAAGTTTGAAGTCAACTATGAGGTCAAAGTACCAGACCCCAATAAGCTCAAGATTGGTAACTCGTTTGGTGATGTAGTTGTCGATGACCGTCGCGAGGAAGTGGAGATTGATTTGGCCTATGGAGATGTAAAGACCGGTAGGTTGTCGGGAGGAGGTGAAATCAGAATCGCCTTCGGGTCAGGTCATATTGCCATGCTCCGTGAGGGCACTTTGTCTTTGCAACATGCCGAGCACTTCATCGTCGAGGAAGCGACAACGATGGAACTCAGTCAGGAATACTCGGAAATTGAGATCGTGCAGGTCAGAGAGCTTGACATGAGCGGTCGCTTTGGGGCGATTACGATTGGTAGTGCAGATGTGATAGAGGGAGAATTACAGTTTACTGGTTTCAACCTGGAAACGCTATCCGGCGCCCTGAAAGTAGATTGTAAGCACACCTCTGACTTTACCGTTGACAACGTGCTATCATCCTTCAGCCTCATTGATATTGACGGTTACTTCGGCTCATACGATATCGATCTGGAAGATGGGCTATCAGCAGATTTCGAAGGGAAGTTTCAATATTCAGAGCTGCGCTCACAAGGAGTGGATATTGACTTTTCACGTAAGATTACGGAAAAGAATGAACGTGAGTATCGCGCTAGAATTGGCAAAGGAGACGAAAGTAAGGTCATTCGTATTTATTCGGCTCACGGCGACTTGCGTCTTACTCAGTAGATGCCGGATAAGCTGAACGTTTCCGCTTGGGAATCCCGGATCGCTCCATCGTCACATTTGAGGACGCGCCCTGGAAACTTCTCAATAAAATGATGGTTGTGTGTGGCCATCAATATCGCTGTACCTGATCGATTAATCTCCTGAAACAGGAGGAAAATACCCTCAGCCACCTCTGGATCAAGGTTACCAGTGGGCTCGTCTGCGAATAGAATCTGTGGTTCGTTGATCAGGGCCCTGGCAATGACGACACGCTGCTGCTCACCGCCGGATAGCTGGTGTGGCATCTTGGCAGTGACCGCTCCAAGGCCCACGCGCATGAGGACCTCGGCCATGCGAGCCTTCCTTTTGCTTTTCTCCTTCCACCCTGTAGCTCGCATCACGAATTCGAGGTTTTCAGCCACCGTTCGGTCATAGAATAGCTCGAAATCCTGGAATATGATGCCGACCTTTCTCCTCAGAAAGGGAATCTCTTTCGATTTGAGATCTTTAATGTTGTAGCCGGCCACGGAGATATTCCCTTCGACCAAGGGTAAGTCCCCATACAGGGTTTTGAGGAGTGAGGATTTGCCACTACCCGTCCGACCTACAAGGTAGACGTACTCTCCCTTGTCTACACCGAAACTAATGTCTCGCAAGACCACCTGCTCCTCTTGGTAGATGGTCGCATTGAGCACTTCTACGATGGTGTCTTGGGAGAATGACATAAAGTCTTAGATCTCTAGTTTCTGCAATTTTCCGTAGGGTAGTTCGGTAATGATTGCTTTCAATTCTTCTTCTTTTCCCTCCAGACCGTACTTTTCGAGTTTCTTCAAAGGGCGGTCTGCCCTAAAATAAGCAATCAGCACAAAACTGTCGTCCCTGAGTTGAATGTAGTCAGGGATTTTAGCCTTGCCTTTGACTTTGATGATGTACATGGATGATAGCAGCACTTCTGCTACTTTCAACATGAGAAACGACCTATTGGTTACCTTTCTTGTAGTCTGCCAGGAACTTCTCCAAACCGCTATCAGTCAGAGGGTGCTTCAATAGACCGGTGATAACACTTAACGGGCAAGTGACCACATCGGCACCCACTTCGGCGCATTGAATAAGGTGCATGGTATGACGAACTGAGGCTGCGAGGACTTCGGTTTCGAACCCGAAGTTGTCATAGATCAGCACAATCTGCTCAATCAGGTCCATCCCATCGGTACTGATATCGTCGAGTCTACCAATAAAAGGCGATACAAAGCTTGCGCCCGCTTTGGCGGCTAGTATGGCCTGCCCAGCGCTGAAGATCAACGTACAATTGGTTCTGATGCCTTCGGAGGTAAATGCTTTCAGTGCCTTTACACCTTCTTTGATCATCGGGACTTTGACCACGATCTTGTCATCGATCTTTGCGAGTGATCGACCTTCTTCCATGATTTCATTGAATGTGGTCGAGATCACCTCGGCGCTGACATTGTCGTCAACTATGTCGCAAATCGTCTTGTAGTGCGCCCGGATATTTTCTTCGCCGGTGATACCCTCCTTAGCCATCAGTGAGGGGTTGGTGGTTACACCATCCAGCACTCCAAGGTCGTAGGCTTCACGAATGTGATCGAGATTCGCAGTATCGATGAAGAATTTCATAGCAGAGTAGTTTATTTGGGTTTTCTCGAAGATAAAGGGAAAAAAGGCAAACGGTATATCGCACCGCTACAACCGCCTACCCTTGCTTCCTTCCAGACCTGGGGGATTCAGCAGGAGCTGGTCGTATCCGTTTGCCGAGGCGCAAAGGTAAGTGAATATTTCTTTAACCGCGAAGTATAGAATTAAGATCCTTGAGCTTAATCTGAAGTTGTTCGTCAATCCGCAAAAATCTCGTCTTCGTCCTCCAAATCGGGCATATCATCTGGCTGGTAAGCACTATCAAGGACATCATCCAATTCGATGTGATCTCGTTCAAAAAAGTCTCGTTCGATTTTTTCCATATTGCTGTCTTTCAATACAATCCTCAGCCACAAAAACACTTTCGATGCTTGCAGCAAATCTGTAAAAATTACTGTTTCGTGAAGTCCTGGCTTTACAGGCCTTTCGTAAGATGTTCTCTCGGAGCGGTCTTAAGGACTAGGCTTCCGGCTTATTGCGAAAAGTTCGAGCCGTGAAAAATATACAGGTAGCGGCAAAAACGCAAAGCATTACGATTTTGATATCCTCAGTGACGTTGTCTACTGTTGAAATTCCTTGATCGATGATACCCTCATTGCCTTCCTGGGCGGCGACATAAAAGCTGATGAACAGGCCTATAAAAAATGGCACATATCGTTTCATGCCCTCAAGTTAATGAATATCAACGACTGGCGCCCTCTGTCGTTGGATAAGATAGGCTGGTTTCCATCAATGTGAGCTGATCAGGTTCCAACAGCCCAGTATGGTTCATAAACCATGAGATGTATCTCGTAAATCCTGGGTCAAGGTCTAGCTCGTGGGCATTGTGCATGTTAGCGACGATGAAGTCCCGGTCCTCAAGCAGATGATCACTCATCATGAGAATTTTTGGTAATTCGTACTCCACGGCAAATCGAAGGAATCTTATTTCAAGGTTATCAGGTGCGATTTGTATAGCCTCCGTAATAAGCGCGTCATATTGCTTCACGTAGGACAGCTTCATGACCGGGTTCCAATGCTCCTTGGCCATCATCACTTTACCAATGGCTTGGTAGGCAATGATCGCAGGATGGTCTCCTTCGAAAGCCTGTATGTAGTCGTGATAGGCCTCGGTCTCTTCAGGATGCAAAAGGGCATGATGAAAGGTCTTGCGAATCTCTTCAATGGGCTGAGCCAGGGAGACCAGAGAAAAGTGGACGAGGTAAATGGCCAGGAACTGTTTCATTGACTTTGATAACGCATAAGTAGGTGCTTTGGTGAGGTCAAAAAGGCCAACTACCCGACAATTGCATCCTTAAAAGCCAGCAAAGAGCGAGTTTTTAGGAGGTTTGGGCCCTACGGTTTCGCGATATACCGATCGCTTGCCTTCAGACTCGTGGTCTATACTATCACGTTAAAACCTTGTACCGTACCTGGTCCAAAGCTTCTAGGTCCTTGATGAGCTCCGCGTTGGGATCTACGGCGTTTTTTCGGCTCGTCATCTCCAAAAGGATATTCTGATTTTCGAATTGACCTGTGACATTGAGGCGAAAGGTTCCTTTCCCCGGATACTTGTGCAGTATTTCTTCCAGGTCACTGACAAGTAAGTCATCCACGTCCTCCATGCGTACGCGCAGCTCAAGCCCCTTGGTGAGCTTTTCTCCCACATCACCCAGAAATTCGATATTTCGGATTTTGAATTCCAGCTCGTCAGAATTCCATCGGGTGCCGATGTTTCCTGTGATGAACAAGAACCAACCGGTTTCCAGAAAGCTCTTAAACTGGAGATACGTATCTGAGAAGAGAAAGAACTGATGACTGTCGTTGTAGTCCTCGATGACTATCTGACCGAAAGGCTTGCCCGTCTTCGTCGTGCGATGTTGGACACTGCTGACCACGCCACCGAACTTCACCTCTCTTCCTTGAAGTTTGTCGAGTTCTTTGAGCTCACCGATTTGCGTATTGGTAAAGAACTTCATCTCAAAGGCATACTCGTCCAAGGGATGCCCAGAGATATAAAGCCCGACCATTTCCTTTTCGATGTTGAGCTCTTCGATTTTGCCGTAGGGTTCGATGTGGCCTGCTCGGGGTTGGATTGCGGCCGCACCATTACTATCGGATCCGCCAAAAAGGGAAGCCTGTTGGCTTTCCGCCTCCATTGCCATTTTGTTGGCGTACTTAATCGACTTTTCAATCAGGGACGAACCATCATCATCGGTCTCCACATACTGTCGTCGGTGGTAGGTATCGAAGCAATCGAAGCCGCCTGCCTTAGCCAGACTTTCGAAGGATTTCTTATTCACCGCTCTCAAATTGACTCTGCACGCAAAGTCGAAGATGTCCTTGAACTTACCATTGCTGTTTCGCTCCTCGATGATCGCTTGAACGGCACTCTCGCCCGTCCCTTTGATCGCACCCATGCCGAATCGAATTTCTCCCACTTCGTTCACGATGAAGTGCTGGTCGGACTCGTTCACATCGGGGCCCAATACTTTGATACCTTGGTTTCGGCACTCCTCCATGAAGAAGCTTACCTTCTCGATGTTGCTCTGATTGTGGGTGAGCACCGAGGCCATGTATTCTGCTGGGTAGTTGGCTTTGAGGTAGCCCGTGTGGTAGGCGACGACTGAGTAGCAGGTGCTGTGTGATTTATTGAAGGCATAAGCAGCAAAGGCTTCCCAGTCCGTCCAGATCTTCTCCAGCTTCTCCTCGGGATGTCCGTTTTCTTTGGCCTGGTTGATGAACTTGGGCTTCATCTCGTCCAATACCGACCGCTTCTTCTTGCCCATTGCTTTCCGGAGCACGTCGGCCTCACCTTTTGTGAAGCTCGCAAGCTTTTGAGAGAGTAGCATCACCTGCTCCTGGTAGACCGTGATCCCGTACGTCTCTTTCAGGAACTCCTCCATCGCCTCCAGGTCATAGTCGATGGCTTGTTGTCCGTGTTTTCTTTTGATGAAGTCAGGGATGTATTCCATCGGACCTGGACGATAGAGCGCATTCATGGCGATGAGGTCTTCAAACTGGTCGGGCTTGAGTGATCTTAGGTGCTTCTGCATCCCGGGCGACTCAAACTGGAAGGTACCATTGGTCTCCCCACGCTGATAGAGCTCGTAAGTCTTTTGATCATCTAAAGGCACTGCGTCCATATCGATCGCGATCCCGTGGCGCTTCTCGACGTTCTCGACAGCTGTCTTGATGATAGACAGCGTCTTCAATCCCAGGAAATCCATCTTCAGCATGCCTGCGGATTCCACCACACTGTTGTCAAATTGGGTGACCATCAGGTCGGCATCCTTGGCCTTGGCCATCGGGATGAACTTGGTCATGTCGTCGGGGGTGATGATCACCCCACAGGCGTGGATACCTGTATTGCGCAGGGAGCCTTCCAACACAACTGCCTGGTTGAGTACTTGAGCAGGCAAGTCGCTATTGTCTCGCATACTGTCCAATTCGGGGACTTCATCAAAGACCTTGGAGAACTTGGTGCCGGGTCGTTCGGGGACCAGCTTCGCGATGGCATCGGTATCGGGTAGGGGCAGCTCCATCACTCGGCCTGCATCCCGAATGGCAGATTTGGGAGCCATCGTTCCGTAAGTAATGATCTGAGCGACCTGGTTGAAGCCGTATTTATTGACCACGTATTCAATGACCTTCTCGCGGCCTTCGTTGTCGAAGTCAATATCAATATCTGGAAGGGAAACCCGGTCAGGGTTGAGGAAGCGCTCAAACAGCAGGTCGTAGGCGATCGGATCGACGTTGGTGATTCCGATGCAGTACGCCACAACAGAACCGGCAGCGGAGCCTCGTCCCGGACCCACTGAGACGTCCATTTCCCGTGCCTTTGAGGTGAAGTCCTGGACGATGAGGAAGTAGCCGGGATAGCCCGTGTTTTCTATCGTTGCTAGCTCAAAGTCAATGCGCTCCTTGATATCATCGGAGATTGCCGGATATCGCTTTTTTGCTCCTTCGTAAGTGAGATGTCGGAGGTAGGCATTTTCTCCTCTCTTGCCCCCATCTTGCTCGTCTTCCGGATCCTTGAACTCATCGGGGATATCGAAAGCTGGCAGGAGGACGTCTCTTTCGAGCTTGTACTCTTCCACCTTCTCGATGATCTCATTGATATTTTCAATGGCCTCAGGGAGATCGGTGAAGGTCTCCTTCATCTCCTCCTGCGTCTTGAAGAAGTAGTTGTTGTTGGGCAGTCCCGGACGGAAGCCGCGACCTCTTCCGATGGGTGTGCTTTGCTTCTCGTTCTCTTTGATGCAAATGAGAACGTCGTGGGCTTGCGAGTCGCCTTGATCCAGGTAAAAGAGCTCGTTGGTAGCCACAAACTTAAGGTCGTGGCGTCGCCCCATCTCGACCAAGACCTCGTTGAGGTGGTCTTCTTCTTCTAACTCATGACGCTGAATCTCCAGATATAGGTCTTCGCCGAAAATGTCTTTCCACCACTTTAGGGCTTCCTCAGCCTGCGTCTCACCTACGTTGAGAATGAGGTGAGGAATTTCTCCTCTTAAGCCTCCGCTTAAGGCGATCAATCCCTCGCTGTATTGCTCAATGAGCGCCTTATCAATTCGAGGATAGAGACCGTAGAGTCCTTCAGCGTAGCCCAGTGAGCTGAGTTTGGCCAGATTGTGATAACCTGTTTTGTTCTTCGCCAGTAGGACCTGCTGAAATCGTCGATCGGGATTGTCTTTGGTGAACTTTGTTTTTGTTCGCTCCTCGGCTACGAAAAACTCACAACCGACGATGGGCTTGATCCCGTTGTCAAGCGCTGCCTTGACGAATTTAAACGCGCCAAACATGTTGCCCAGATCGGTCATGGCCACAGCCGGCATTTCATATTCTTTAGCCTTCGCAATGATCTCGTTCACATCCGGAGTGGCTTGCAGCACGGAGTATTGCGAGTGCACGTGGAGATGACAAAAGGGACCGACGATGTCTTTCGCCTCGACCACCGTGTCGCTGAGCATTCCTTTGGAGCTCTCGCGAATCCAGGCAAAATTGGCCTCATCAAGATCCGGAGCTTCGTAAGTAATGTCCGCAGGCGGGGTGGAGTCATGAGGCCTGATCACCTCGCGCTTCAGCAATTCGAAGAAAGCCTTCGCTGTAGCGTCGACGTCATACGCAGCGTCATGTGCATCACCAAAGCCTTCGCCGAATAGCTTTTCGTACAGTTCGATCAATCGAGGCTGCTTCAGTCGACCACCAAGCCCCCCTGGAAGCTGGCAGTAGTCAACCGTCTCGATGGACGTGTCGATGTTGGGAAGATCGGCAAGCACATTGTCTTGCTTTGTTCGCAGGTACTCGGCACCGATGATTTTGTTGTCAAACTCGATGTTGTGCCCGATCAGTACTTGCGATTTGGCGACGTCCTCGGTAAATTTTTTCAGTACTCCTTTTAAATCTTCACCCACTTCCAGGGCCCTGGCCGTGGAGATGCCATGTACTTTTTGGGCGTTGAAGGGTATGGTGAAGCCATCTGGTTTGACAATATGATTACCAGTAGAAATAAGCTTTCCCTGGGCATCGTGGAGTTGCCACGCGATTTGGACCAGCCGGGGCCAGTTGTCAAGGTCCTCCAGTGGTGCGGTCTTGTTGTGTGGGAGACCTGTAGTTTCGGTATCGAAAATTAAGTACATGGTGGCTTTTCTTGGCTTGGATCTTAGGCCCGTCGCAGACGTAGTCAGTAAAGGGACCTCGATCAACTTCCTATGGAAACAATAAGCAAAATAAAAAAAATCCAGCCCCTGGATGGAGCTGGATCGTGAGGAGTTTTCCACTCGACTGTCATTCAGTCATTGTGGATATCTCAGTCCAATGAGCTATTGCTTGGGGTTCTGGCGGTCATTCATCCTTCAGTGACTGGGCGGGATTGGCCCTTGCCGCACGATATGACTGGGTGCCCATCGCAACCCAGGCCACAGCAAATGCCAGTATGCCTGCCAAAATGAAGGTAGCGGGCTTCAAAGCAGTACGGTACTCGAAATCTGTGAGCCATTGATTCATAAAGTAATATGCGATTGGAGCCGCCAGGACGATTGCGATGACAATGAGCTTGAGAAAGTCCCTGGACAAAAGGCCAATGATACTCGGTATGGACGCTCCCAGTACCTTTCTGATGCCGATCTCCTTCGTTCGTTGCTCCGCAGTGAATGAAGCCAATCCAAAGAGTCCCAGGCACGCGATGAAGACCGAGAGGAACGCAAAGACCTGGAAAATCTGTCCAATGCGTTGTTCGCTCTCATAGAGTGCCTCAAACTGGTCATCGAGGAATTTGTAAGTAAAAGGCTGGCCGGGAGCAAAAGTTTCCCACGTGGCTTCCAGGGCATTTAGGGTTTCATCAAGGTTTTTGGTCTTTACCTTGAAAAGTCCGGCGCCATTGGCCCAGGATCTGAGCTGAAACAGAATGGGCTTGATCTCGTGCTTCATGGACTGAAAGTGGAAATCCTTGACGACACCGATAATACGGTAACCGGTGACGGCAGGCTCTTCTGGTGATCCTTCCAATGCATAGATCTTATCATTGACTGCGTTTTCATACCCAAATTGTCTCATGGCGGTCTCATTGATCACGACCGCGGAGGAGTCGCTGGCCATGTCTTTGTCGAAACCCCTTCCCTCCAGGAATTCCATCTCCAGCGTCTCGAAGAAGTCATATCCTACCGCTGCTTCATTGATGACCAAACTCTCATCCGAAGAGACGTCGGCATTCTTGAAATAGAGATCTGTATTGTTGTAGTTGCCCACTGGGCTAAAATTGGTTAGCGCGCTCGTCGAGATCGAGGAGTGTCGTGATGCTTCGTTGCGGAAGGACTCCGCTTTGTCCCTGAGCAGCCAAGTGTCCTGTACCATGAGCACCTGATCTTTGTTGAAGCCAACATTTTTGTTTTGGATGTAGGACAATTGATCAGCGACAATGCCGGTCCCGATAATCATCACGATCGAGATACCAAACTGGAAAACTACAAGCGTACTCCGTATCCAACCACTCTTCATACCCGACCGGGCTTTACCTTTTAGCACCTGCACTGGCCTGAACGCAGAAAGGTAAAAAGCCGGATAGCTTCCTGCGAGTAGCGCAGCGAGTAGGAGGACTAACACCATAGGAATCATAAATCGGCTGCCGAGGAGCGCGCCGTAATCAAGTTCTTTCGACGCGAGATCGTTGAATGCCGGTAAGAGCAAAAAGGCCATGGCGTAGGCCAGCACAAAACTGATACAACTGATGATGAGTGCTTCGGCAAGAAACTGACTGACCAACTGCAACCGCAGCGCTCCCATAGCTTTCCGCACGCCTACCTCTTTCGCACGGCTAGCAGAACGGGCAGTCGCGAGATTCATGAAGTTGATACAGGCCAAAAGAAGAATGAAGCCGGCAACAATGGAGAAAATGTAGATGTACTTAATGTCCCCGTTGGCACCTAGCTCGTCCTCCTTGTGAGAGTGTAGGTGTATATCCATCAGAGGCATCAATGAAAAACTGAGCGCGTTGCCACTCTCGGCAAACTCCTCCATGTTCATACTCAGGAACTGCTGGATCAAGGGGCCACAGTACTTTTCGATCATAGCGGGAAACTTCGCTTCTAGTTGCTCCGGTTTCACACCCTCTTCCAACTTGAGATACGTATTGAAATTCGCGCTTAACCAGTGTCCTTGCTCTACCCATCCGAAGGAGGACATGGACAGTAAGACATTGTGTCGAAAGTGTGAATTTTCTGGTAGGTCTTCGTAGACCGCCGTCACCTCGTAATCGTCTTGATTATCAAGGACCAGGATTTCCCCCACTGGGTCGACTTCTCCAAAGATTTTTCGAGCCGTAGTGGCGTCGACTGCGATGGTTCCAGGTCGATTGAGGGCGGAAGAGGGATCTCCGTACTTTAGAGGGACCGTGAAAAATTCAAAGAAATTGGAGTCGGCCATTAGGACTT
>JBCCXG010000051.1:0-16179 GCA_039191945.1 Bacteroidota bacterium | reverse complement strand
TTGAAAACCGTCGGGTCCGTAGTAAACATGGTCATGACTGTCTCATCCAAAAACTCAGTGGTCCAAAGAGGGGTATCATTGTATCCGAACATATTTTGCTCCGGAAAAAACTGCAACGGTTGCCCACCATGCATCAGGCGAACACGGATCTCTCGGGCAAATTGGTCGGTGTGGGTAATATTTTCTTCGGCGATGGAAGCTTCCACCCAGCCATCATCCAGATCGGTGATGTTGCAAAACCTAAAGAAATGCTGGTACTTATTGGCAAAGAAAGGCAGTGGAAATACATAATATGCACTCTTAAGCAACTTCTTCTGGAGTGCCTCCGCGTACTTGACTTCGAAGATGGTTTGGTCTTCATTGATAGATATGTTGTCAAATTTCCTGGGAGGATCTACCACGCCCCTACCCCTTACAGTCCGAGGATCAAAGCTGGCGAGACCCGCTCTTTGTTCACAATCAATATCCAAGACCTGCGCGCTATTGTCATCTCCAGTGGCCATACCAGGACCAATCAATCGAAAAGCCGAAGTGCTCCCTGTGAGTCCACTGGCAAAAGTGGCTTCGCTGTCATCGTGCATGGTCAGCGGTAAATCTTGATAACTGCCCCTTTTGATACTCTTACCTTTAATGAGGAAAGGCTTAGGTCGATACGGACCGCCCTGATACATCGCAGAGATCCATTGCACGGCATCGGGATTGGAGTTTCGATTGAGCATCGTCACTTTGAAGTCCGCGGCAAACTCACCCATACGCAGGTAGTGATGCGGGTGCATGCCCACATCATTGGCCACTGCGTCGGGAATACCGAACAAGGCTCCCACCGGGTACTCGCTCATCTGGGCATTGAAAGCACTTGCATTATTGTTGACCCAATCGATCAAAGGCTGACGATCCGCTCTGGCTCGGCCAATGTAATTGTAAAAGCCCGTGACGCCGTTTTCATCTTCATATTGCTGCTGCCCGAGTGTAGGCCGCCCAGCAAGGATGGGTGCTTCCGCGTTTGGGTCGTGTAGGGCAGGATACCCTCCAAGGTTTAAGTCGTCATCAGCGATCTCCTCTTCCGTCGGTTTGTAATAGACAACTTTGTTGGGCTCCTTCTCCTCATCTTTCTCATCCGGATAGAGGGTTTGCCAATCGATGCCCATGCACTCGTACATCTTCTTCTGGCCTTCGACGTCCTTCTCCCCCAAGAGATAAGCGAGCCCATTTGGCATAAACACGGTTAGGTTTGCCTGTGGACCCATTTCCGGACCAGCACGGTACCAATCATTGCGATGTTTCCAGCCATCATGTGTGAAATCCTGCTGAATCATTTGGTAGCGCCTGCGCTCCAACGGGTCTGAAAACTGATTGATATTGAAGGTGGCATACACATTGGTGAGCCTATTGATCTCATTGTTCAGGTCGCGGATCTGTATGCCCTGCTGAGGCCAGGCGGTGCCGTCATCCTCATTGTAAGCGCCATGTAATCTGTATCTACCATAAATCAGCTGGCTCAAACTGTCCTTTACCACGTAGCATGGATCATCGATTATATTCCATCCCTTGGTCAATTTGTTGTTGATCAAGGCTTGGGAATGTGTCTCATTCCAACGCTCCGCGGCAAACGACTCCATGGGGTATACATAGAGCGCTTTTGACTTCAATGAATCAAACACAAAGTCTCTGTACGCTGTGGCCAGGTCATTGGTCGCAAAAGAAGACTCAATGCTCGATTTGATCAGCCCTCTTGCCCGGTCAATGTTAGGGTTGATGGTCGCTATACCGTTAAACTCGGATTTTTCGCCACAGCCATCCCCTTCCCCTTCCTTTAGGATGGGCATTTTGTAGATCGGAGATGGAAAATACTTCTCTGTCGAGCTGCTGGAATACATCGCATTAACGTAAGTGGGCGTATTGGGCTCAGGCGTACGCAGGAAAATCGCAAAGTCATTGCAATTCGCATACTCTCGCATCGCCAGGTCATGGAAATAAACTAATCCGCGCTTAGAAGGGTCATCTTCTCTCTTGAGTTCACAGATACAGAAGTTTTCTTGAACGAAGCGATCATCATCTGACTCAGGCGTATCCTCCCCCTCAAATTGGGTAAAGAAGTAGCCATCATCTTGTAGGGCCTTGGTGACGAAGGCCAGCGTTGTTGCATTCAAACCTAAAGTCACATCTTCCTCCCAGGTACACTGACTCGCATCAAAAGACGCGCCATTGATCGTAGGCCGAACGGACGACACGATCTTGCCGCGTGTGTCGTAATCAATCGACTTCAGATACCAGAGATACATGGCTTCGTGACGACGGTTGGCATCTTCCCCAAACAGCTCCTCATTGACCCTAGTCTCTACGACGATATCGTTGAGCCATTCCATTTGCATATTGGTATGGGCGGAAAACTCTTTGATCCCGTCATTGTCACTTCCCATCCAGTCTGGCACATCGTCTTCAGGGAACTCATTTCGGTCAAAAAATAAGTTGCGGTAGCCCTCAATTGCTACCTGCACCTCACCCTCGTAAAGCCTACGTGCAACTCTTCGGCTGCGCTCGAATGCAGGGATACCCTCCTCTTGCTCCTCTTCAGAATACCTATTGGCCGCTTCTGGATCTCGGTCGATCTCTGCCTGCTGCTCCTCGATCTCAGCATCGATCTTGAACTTTGCCATACCCTCAGACCACCAGCCATTGAGCAGGACAACCTTATCTATACTAGAGGCTCGATTTTTCTTCCTAATATGGTTGGCCATTTCCAACGCCAACTGCGACCCGAGCCCATGCCCGATGATGCGCAAATTCTCACTTGGGTCCCATAGGTCATACTGCTCTAGCATCAATTGGACCATGGTTTTGTCCTCCGGTATATGATCATCAGTCAATTGCCCATCGGGCTTCTTCCAGGTGACCACATCGCTGAGCCACAGTTTGCTTTCAACTGCTTGCGGCACCCCCATATCTGCCAACTGCGTCCAGTTGAAAATGGCAAAGTTGTAGCCCCGATCCATCCATAGTTTGGGTAGGAATTCCTCGTCCAGGATGGGCTGGTTCGTTTCGGGATCGGTGACCGTACCACCCGACTCATTTTTTCGTTTCGTCTTAAGCGTAAGGTCCTGTCTGATCTCTAGTTCGGTCGCTCCCCTTCTCAGCCCGTGAATAAACACTACCGTCGGTCTATCTAGGTCATAGAATTCCTCTGGAAGCTCCCCCGGTGCGTTGAAACGACGCAGATTACCGTCTTCGTCAAAAAACCAAAAACCCCAGTCTACGACGGGCAGGCGCGCCGTATTGTTACAGTCATTGTTGTCATCACAAACCACTTGAGACTGATAGATCACGTTGCCCCACTGTTGAGGGCGATGTAGCTGCACAATGGTCTCGTCTTCTTCGGCGATCGCGGTCCATTGATTCTCAGGTTCACAAATGTTCCTGTAAGACCATTGAGCCACACAATTATCACCGGTAATATTCGCCTTCAGGATCAGGTCCTTACTGGTCGATCCTGTCTGAATCGTCTCTGTACCCCCCGGCGACTTAAACTCAACCGGCATCGTACAGCAAGGGTCTTGCAGCCTGCTTCGCTGGATTGGATCGTCTTCTTCATTGGTCTGCGCAAAAGAGGTACCCAAAATGAGCAGGTAAAGCGCAACGAAGGTCAAGGATCGATTCTTGTACATCTTCTGGGGTCGGCTGTCTCTCGCAATTGATCTCATTGTCCCTCCTCCTCTTCTTCGTCTTCCCTTTCGCCGGTGACGATAAACTTCAAATGTTCTTCCTCAGGCTCCTGCAGGTCCTCAATGCGCAGCACTACCTTCTTCATCATGGCCTGGTCTTGCTCCTCCAGGAACTTGAATATCTGGTTGCTCAAATTCAAATTGATGCCCTGAAATTCCATCGCTGGAATGACCCCATCGGCATCTTTGAAGTAACCATACTCCCTGATCTTGGAGCAAACGGGGCCTGAGTAACCGATCTTACCATTACCATTCATCTCTTCATTGAGCGTGCTCCAGCAAGGAAGTGGGCCAGGGAGATCGCCCAGCTTTTCGGTCTGCGTATCGTCCTCCGTATAAGCATTGGTGCAATAGGTGATGTCGATCTCACCTCTTTCGCCAATCGCATGGATGAGCTTTAAGAGCACGTGGGAATTCTCATTGTACCGACTGATTACAGATAAGTCGTACTGCACTGCTTTCTCAAAGACCGACTCACCCGAAATTCCATAGATGGACTGCTCTTTCGGGATCGCAGTAGAATGAGCAAAGAACATAGTCACGTTCTCGAAGGCTGCCAGCTTTTCAAGATAATCTGTAAGCCACTGGGTGACGTTTGGAACCCCCTGAGTGCTCCCGGGCCAGATAGGATCCAGCATCCCTAGTACAATTCGCACATGTTTAAGGCCCCCAAAAGGGTCCTCTTCAAGCAATTCAGCGAGGGCTGGAACGATCCGAAGAATACTCACATTGTCCGTGTACAAAGCCACGGTCGTTTGTTCGAAATCACTGCCTGGCAGATCACAAGCGAAGTTGTTTTGTGGATTATCAGGGTCTGCTAAGTCGGATAGCGCCTTTAATGCGTATTGGGTGAGCACCTCTTTGAGGTAATCCTTGTCTGCCTGCCATAGGGGCTTAATTGGCGAAGGATCATTGGGGACGGAGGTAGAGCTGTTGTTTCTCGGCCGTCTACTCACTTCGTCATAAAATGTAATACCCTCTATCGGATTCGGTGTATTCAATATCCGCTCGGAAACGATCGTATAAACATCTTTTTCCACAAAAGTAGTGGTGTGAAGCCAGGCAGGTGCTTGGTAGACGTAGGTTTGAAAACCATCCCACTTGTCGAAAAAGGCGTGTCGATTGGTAGAAGGTCCAGCTCCAGAAGCAATCGTCTCTCGAACGATCAGGTCTTCAAACCCAAAACGGTTATCAACAGTGAACACATTGGGTTCCAGCAGATCCTCAATCAACTTTTTCGTTAACAAACCCTCAGGTACCGCACCGGGGACGAAGATGGCTGCATCCTTGGTCATGTCCAGATCGGTCAGGGGCACATGGATGACAGACTGCCTTCCATCCTTCAGATCTACTTCATGCAGGAGACCCGACAGCACATTGACATCACGGTTATCATAAAATAACTGACCGGTTGCTTTATCCTTCACGCAGACCTTGAGCCGATAACTGCCATTTTGGGGAATAGACTTATAGGGATCTTTGTCGAAGCTGTTGATGACGAGCTCTTGGCCCTCGTAAATGATGTTGTCGATCCTCGCATCCTTGAGGTCAAGTATGGGCACGGTTTTCTTAATTGGCCGGATACCGAGATCGTTCAACTGGCCTTTTTTGATATTTTTCTCGTAGGTCGCCCCGAAGCTGAGGTACTTCGACTCATCGATCTTAATCTCAAATGGTGTTCCGTCCAAGTAGTGGTTCTCACCAGGCTCAATGATCACATCCCCCTTAGAAGCCGACTGGCCGAATTGAAAATTGATCGGCAGCAACTGAACCACTCGCAGATTGCGGAAAAAAGGTACGATGTTATTCGCCCCCTCCAAGCGGGTGGCCCTTGGCAGGTTGGTGAGTGTGCCATAGCAGGAATTGGAAAGCGGTTTATTGGCTTGCTGTGGCGTTGGTTTTGGTTTAGTAGGTGTACTGAGGCGTTTCATACCAGCAGCAGCCCCCTGGAACAGTACAAAGACTCCACATGGCGTTGTCGCAACTTTTGTCCGCAGCGGCGTGAAGATCATTCTGGGTTGGGGCTGTGGCTGGGGGACAGGCGGCTCCTTGACCTTGCCTCTGATGGCGGGTGTTGGATTGATCAGGCAAGTCTCGTCGAGCACCCCTACCGATCCATCCACCCGGTCCAGGGTGAAAGGTGTTGCTATATCCCAATAACCCGTTGCTGGCAGAGCTACAGACTCGGGGAAGTCAAAGGTCCGCTGTCTTTCCAGCCAAATGGTAGTGGCAAAATTCATAGCCTGGATGGCGCCGTGATATCCGGTTAGATAGTCAGCGCTATTGATATCGACCTCATAGTATAGGTCATCGTAGGTATCATATACATAAGAGCTCACCGTGATCTCACTGGTATACATGGCCAGTTCGGCAAACAGTTTTCTCATGGCCAGACGCGTGTTGGATTGGTCCATGATAAAATCAGTCTCCGTCGGAAAAACAATTGCGATCTCTTTGCTCGGGTTATTGACAAACGACTCGAGGTGGTACGGGTCACCGTTGGTAGAGGTCTCGAGCTCCTGCTGCAGTGTGTATAAGGCTCCAATGATGGTGGAGTACGCAGTAGCCCTCTCGAGGTCATCCCTTAGGGCTGAAGACGCCAACATGGAGAAGCCGCTGAAAAACGTCTGACGCTTATTGGCTAAGAAACGAGCAAGTTCGGGATCGGCACTTAGCACGCTCTGGTCTGCGCTGAAGATGGCGGCGTGGGTAGGTTGTGCCGCATTGTTGTAGGCGTAGACCAAGCCAAAAACTGCAGCACCCGTGCCCCCGATCAAACTTCCACCAATGAGGAAACTTTTGGCTGCCGAGGAAAGGCCAACGAGTGCTGCCTCTGCCTTCTTGAGCAAACTGATCAGTCCATAGGTGCCCGATGCCAAAGCAGCAGTAAAAGTCTGAGACGTAGATTGTAAGGTTGCAGCAAAAATAGGATACTCCTCCAGTGCCGCAGTACCGTCCTCTATGACATCCTCTTCGGTGGCATTAGACACAAACTCTGCGAAATAGGCATGCTGTGTACCCTCTCCGATACCGAGGATGTAGAAGTCCTTGAATAGTATTCCGTCTCCCTCCTCGCACTCATCGCTGACAAATGTGAAACGAAGTTTGACTTGCTCTCCGACAAACTCGGAGAGGTCAATAATGTAGTCTGTCCATCCTGCATGAGGTCGCTCCTTCTGCCGCACTGGAGGGATATTTGAATAGTAGGCGTCTGGGTCATAGGTCTGGGCAACATATCCGAGCGTCCACCAATTGTCAGTACTCGTTTGCTGGATCTCAATTTGAACGTGGTCGTACACCCCATTCTCCTGATGCGACCAAACTTTGAAGTTCAAATACGCTTCGTTGATGTCGGGGACGTCAGGCACCTCTGGAAAGGCTCCTGTATTGTCTGGCACCACAAAGTTTTTCGATTCGATCACATATTTGGTATCAGCCAAATATCCAATCGCTGCGTTCGTGGCAAGGGTGACTTTTTCCCCAGGGTTAGGGCCGTAGTCGGGTTCCTCATCAACATACCAGCCACGCCTGAAATTACTCCCGGGAAGTCTAGGGGATACAGGTCCCTCCTGATCATCATCATCTTCAAAAAGTGGGCTGTCAGGTCGGTCAAGTTCGAGTACCGCATTATACTCGTCGACTAACGCCCCCCCGTCAAACAACTTCCTGTAGAACTCGTCAATCAAAGTCGTCTGCAGCTCCCAGCTCTGTTCATCCAGTACCTCAAAATTACCTTTAGCATAGATGCCTCTGGTCTTGTTTGGATCACAGATTGTCCTCATATCAAACATATAGGCTCGCTCTTCCCCGTCGGCATTGATGGCTCTACCCACCACCTGATTGCTATCGCTCAACGCCCGAGCGGTATTGAGAATGTGCCAATTGGTCTCAAAGTCTCCAATCAGCTTCGAAGCGACGCTGGTGAGGTCGCGGTAGATGAAGTTGTCGAGAAGATCTTCAAGCGTTTCAAGCTCATCGATGTCCACACCTGGATCAATGAGATGGCGATCAAAACACTCTCCCCCCTTTTGAACAAATGCTACTCGGCCACTGACTTCATTCCCATCTACATCTATATAGTTAGTGAGCGTATTGCCAACCACGATGTAGTCATCGTTGATATCCCATGCCAGTACATCGCGATAAGGCCGTATATCATCAAAGGGTAAGGCACTATCATCAAAATCGACGCACCCGGCGCCACCTGCAAAACCGTGCTGTGAGAAGGCGTTGGAATTAAGTGCTGACCTGAACCAGGTGCCGGCAATGCCCCCGAAGGAATTGACACCGTAAACCCGCCCCGGATTACCCCCTATCACCTCGATGGTCTCAAATCTATCCCCTTGCTCCTTAGAGTAAACCACGGCATGGGCTTGAGTGTAGCGGTGGTCTGGCGGATCGGCCCCAAAACTTTCTCCTCCAGCGTACTGTAGCTCCCCGGTAACCGAGGAAGCCTTGATGCTAAACATGCGGGATGACAAGTTGCAACCTCGTGCAGAACTGAAACCGACAGGTCGAGAAAAGCGGGTGGACGCATTTTCATCCACGTTAAAGACAAATCCTCGCGTGAAGTTGCTTATCTGACCACTGACCGCAAATGCCGTCATGGCGGGTTGAAAAGGATCGGTAAAAGAGAAAAATTTAAAGAAATCACAGACGAACCCATCGATAAAAGTGGGTTGATCGGAAATATGGAAATCCGCCGCTATCCAATTCTCCGAGATGTCCTTCATCTGAAGGTTCGTGGTGCCGAAACCTGACCCCCAGTCGTTAGCATCCAATATCATGTTATCATTGGGTTCGTATCGGCGATAAGATCCCACATAGTCACCCTCAGCATTGAAGGTATTGTAAATGATCATCCCATTGTTGCTGATTCCTCTTGCCTCAAGTTTGTCCGCCTCGTTCAGGAGGATCACCTTCGCGTCCACTTCACTACCCTCCTCATCCAGCGTCGGAGGGATCCACACAAAGAGCTGGTTTCCTCCAGCAGAAGGATACTGCCCCACTACCCATCCATTGTCGTTCACGTCTATGGGTTCCACGGCACTTGCAGCAGGATCCACTAAAAGGATATCGGCAGTGATATCATAGAACTTTTGTGCCTCAGTCAGGTGAGAGAGCAGGTTGAGGGCAACGATGGCTTGCATCGTGATGAGGTACTTGAAGGTGCTCATCCTTGTTCTTTTTTGATTGTCGTAAGTGCTTTTCATGTCTGCTTCTGGTTGATATTATTTGATAAGGATGGTGTGAAACTCCTTGACGCCAGCGTGCGTGGTACGAACGAAATAGAAACCCTGACCTCGATGACTCAGGTCGATTTTGTAGTCTCCATACTGTTGGTATCTATGATGCAGGAGTTTTGCACCATTGGGACCGAAGACTTCTATTTGCATCTCATTGTCCAACTCCTCAATGGGCTCATCATTGGTGGCTTCGATCTTGACGTTAAATATGCCGTCCTGAGAAGAATTAGGAAATATCACGACCGACACTTGATCACGAGCACTGCCTGCTAGCGTAGGTTCTTCCAATGGATCCCAATCGAGCTTGCTGGCGGCTAGTAAGAAGGTCACTTGCTGCACTGGGGCGGTTCGTTCGTCATCTCTGATTTGGTCCTCATCCACTGCTAAGCCTAGCTCCTCCGCACGGATGCCGTCTTGACCATAAATCACGGGCCATACCCCGTTATTACTATTAATGCCGGCCATAGCTAGGACCCCGGACTGCACATTGAGATTGTCTATCTGCCAATCGGTCTCATAGATATAAGCGGGACTTTGTCCCATGCCTTTGACCGAAGCCTCTCCGGTAGCGGCAAGCAACGCTATCGGACCACAATCATCATGCACACCCGCCTCCACAGCGATGAATCCAAGCGTCTCATTTTTTCTAGATGTGTCAAAATCCTCCCCAACATGCTTCCCGATGTACAAATGACCGTTGGTGGGCGCTGCTGAAGCCTTCTTACCCCTGGACCAGAACACTGACCAGTCCTCATCATTTTGCGACATGACTTGACCTACAACAGCAAGGTTCTGATAGGTTTGGGCCAAATCATATGTTTGCCCCCTCCATACATTGCCGGAGAATCGATCGGTGTGGGTCGAAATAAAGGTGTGGGCCTCCATTTTGATACCATGAATACCGGAACGGTAGACACCTTCCTCGACCACTTGGTAGTGTACCTCCGTCTCACCAATGAACTCACCACTGGGGTTTTGGAGACGGATATCAAAAGAGTTGCCACTTACATTCCTGATCCTCACCACTGCAGGAAGGTCGACAGATTCATAGGAAGGACTCGCTACGACCACGGGGCTCGCATAAGTCCTTGGCAGCGACACTGTGGTCCAATCTCCACTTACGCGTAGGCGGCCGGTTAGAAAGTGAGGTCCAGAATCACTGCATGAATTGGCTACTCGTACTTCTTTTTGGGTGGAGCCACATCCATTGTCATCGTACGCTACTACCGAGTAGACGCCTGGTTCTGATACACTGATAGAGGATTCAGTCTGGTTGGTTGGAGTCCATATGTAATTCAGATCCGGATCACCCGCCGTGAGAATTGCGACTTCATCTTCCGCTTTCATGACAACATCTGGAAGGTAAATTTGCGGGGGCTTGTGTTGGTGAACGTCAACAACTGACTCAAGGAAGCAGCGCTCGTAAGTGTCCATGCAATCGCCTGCTACCGGACGAGTGCTGGTGTAGAAGATCAAGTCATTAAAGTCATCTGCATAGTCCTCCGCATCTCTGATCTTCTCTTCGAAAGCGATGAAGACAATACCTTCTTCCTCAAACGGAGCCATTGCAATATGGGACTTGAGCGATGGGTCACTTTCAGGATTGAGCTCGGGATTGGAGTACAGCGTGGGCATGGCCAAGTTCATGCGACCATCTCCTTGCCAGGCATCCCTCACAAGGAACCAACCGATGCCTGTATTAGCCGGGAAGATACCCAGGTTGATACGATCACCAGACCTCAGTTCTCCCCCTGCACCCTCACGAGACGCATTGGGTAGTATGATGTAACGACGGTCAATGTCTTCAGGCAATTGCGGAGGACTGGCCAGGTCATAGGTATAGAAACCGAGCGCGCTTTCAAAGCCTGTCATTTCGTAAGCAAAGTGTACAAAGACCCTGCTGTTCTCCGTCAGAGCAAGCTCAGCTTCCATACCGGCTGCGATCAGATCGGGCGCAGTAGATGGCACATCGCCTCCATTCGGAAAAATCCGGCTCGCCTCATGTCCTATATAGCTTAATGCATAATCGGCCTCAAAATCTAAGTAATTAGGTCTCCCCAATTCGTTGACTTGACCGAGATAATAATGGCTATCATCAAGGTAGATATTTTGATGAACCGCTTCGGGGCCAAATTGACAAATAGTCACCTGATCCGGGGAGCAGTTGAGCGCCAAAACGCCATCGACATCAAACCCTGCTTCATCAGGCTCCAGTAAGATCGAATTGGGATCCGTAATGTCAACCAGCTTAACAAAGCGAGCCTCGTCAATCCCCGCGGCGGCGATATCGAATTCATTGGCATCGGGAAAGTGATCCGGGGTGGCGACACCAATCAAAATGAAATTCTCACCGTCCTCTGATACATGGACCTCAGCTTCCTCGGGTTGCTCCTCAGGTTTAGGGTTGGAGGCAGTGGTTTCAAAAACCTTCAAGTCCACCCCAGGATAATTCGTAATAGGAGGATCAAATTGGAGTACTAAGGTTCCTCCCATTCCGAGCGCAACATGGTCGTCCATGTCGTCCTCGCCACTCGGCTGGCCCAGGGCCCTTTCCGGTTGACTCCTCCAAATAGGCACAACACTACCATCACGACGGAGACCTTGATCAAAAGAGACCACGTTCGTTGCCACTCCACACGCTCGGGTCTCCGATTCCCCAAGGTTGGCAATTTGCACGGAATAATTGCCAGGTTCGCTGACCTCAATTTGTTGTGTAGTCGCACCGGTAGACCATAGATAGACGGCACCAGGATTACCCGCGTCCAAAACATAAGTCTCGCCTTCGCAAAGATCCACTGTTGGGGGAAGGTTATCTGTTGGTTCGTTGCCGACCGAGATCTCAACCTTCTGAGTCTGCGAACAACCCGTGGCATCCGTCACCGTGAAGAAATGCTGCCCTTCGCAAAGGTCCTGCCGGGAGGTACCAACGAAGCCATCTGCCCAAACTACCGAATAGGGCGCAGTACCACCGGTCACCGTTAGCGTTGCCGAGCCAACGCACTCTCCCGTACAATTGACCTCGGAAGTCTCAATTTGGGTTTGAATGGCGGAAGAAAAGAGTGCTACGATCTGGCTGCCCTGAAGTGTGCAACCATTAGCATCCGTAACCGTGAACAAATATTCTCCAGCAGCAAGCTCCGCAATATCTTCAACACCTTCGGTAAATCCTTGCCAGGTCACCACATAGGGAGCAGTCCCTCCATACACAGTGAGATCAATAGCGCCGTTAATTTCCCCTAAACAGCTTACGGGTGTGACGATCGTCTCAAAAGAGAGCTGGTCCGGTGAGATGACTTCAAATACCTCGGTCGCTTGCTGTCCCGAAGCATCTGTCACGGTGACTTCATAGCTGCCGGGTCCAATTTCTGCAAGATCTTCCTCATCAGATATTCCCCAGTCAATGACAAATGGTTCGGTGCCACCCTCAATAGTTAAGTCAATCGCTCCATCCACTACGTCAAAACAGGAAGCATCGGTCACAATTCCTGAAACGACCAATGGAATCACACCAGAGACCTCCAGCTCCTTTGTGACCACCGAGGTGCAGGTCGCCCCGATTACCGTCAGCGTAACCGTCCGGATGCCCGCATCCTGCTCACCATAAATGATATTCTCGGGATTTTGGACATCACTCGTGATTCCATTGCCAAAGTCCCACTCAAACAGATACTCCGACGGATCCTCATCCGCAGGTAACGTCGCACTGAAAGACAAGGGTACACCGACGTAGGTTGTGGGAGGATCGAGTTCCCCCAGCGGTGAGATTAGAATTTCTTGATTGATACCCTCGTTGATCGTGATCACTTTCTCAATTTGGGCACTGTAGTTTGGATCGTCAGTAGCTCGGTCGTTGTTGATCGCTGTAAGTGTCACCGTGTAGTCTCCGGCACCATTGTACACATGGCAAGGTGCTGTCTCATCCGAGACCTCACCATCTCCGAAGGACCAGAAATAGCTGATAGACTCGCCTTGTGTCGAAAGGTTCGTGAAGCAAAGTTCGGAGCCCTCGCAACTGCTGCCATTTGCAAAGTCCACAAACAGCTGATTGAAATCTTGCGGGGTGCAAGTTTCTCCCGTCTCCTCGTTTTCACTAGGCTGCTCTGCTGTGACCGCCATGGTCAGGATACCAGTCGTCTCGATCGGTGCGACCACCTGAATGTAATAGTCAGTATTGCCTGGCAAGCAATCCAAAGTCCACGAAGCAGTCTGTTCTGGGGCGCAGCCCAAGCTCGTCATGGCCCCACAGGTGCCAGTGAGTACACGGTACTTCAGGTTGTTGAATTCCAGGTTATTACCTTCATACTCCTCCAGTTCGAAGGTCAAGTTTACCTTCTCCAAGTCTCCGACAGAGAATTTGTACCATGAGGACTGTACCTTCAAAGGGTCCTTCCTGTCTTGCAAGGCCTGATCAGCGAAGAAACATTCGGTATTGGTAAATCCATCTTCACCAAAGTCTCCTCCCCATGAGTGACACGTGATGTCCAATGGAAGGCTGACCGTCTCATTGAAGTTTTCGACAAAGGCTATAGCGGGGTTCTCGCAGATATCGCCTGGTTCCGGGATCAATTGGATCCTCGGCTTGATTTGGAGTACCGTGGGATGACAGCTTATGGTAAAGTAGTATACGCCTGGACTAAGACAGCCCTCAACCCAATTGGATCCGTCCACGACGACTGGTGTCAGGTCCACCAACGGAAGGATTTCATCGTTCAGCTGGGTAATTTCACTAGGACTTAGACCGAGAGGTGTCCGGACATTATCCATGAATGCCTGCGGAACTTCCTTGTTGGCTTTATACAATGTAATGGACTGGGCCACCTCTCCGCTTTCAGGATCGATCCCTTGAGCAAAATCAGCAAAATCCTGAATGTTGAAATTCAATCGCACCTTTCCGGCTACGTCCGTCTCGAAGCGATACCAAACGGACCGACTGCTACAACTCCCTCGGTCAAAGTCATCGACAGAAGCACAGTTCAAGCTTGAGGCTGGGCCAGCAAACGTACCTTCGGAAAGCACCTGTTCGAACCCGGGGTCTTGTGTCTCGGTGACGTTATAAGCAAACTCCAAAAAGTCATTCTCCGCAACGACCTCCGGAATTTGGTTGAAAGTAACAGCGAGCTCTACCTGACTGTTGGGTGCCATCACATCATGGTTATCTACCACTACCCAGTATCGACGCTTCCTGCGTTCACCACAGGGATCGATATCCCAGGAGATCGTCTGCGCAGACGTGGTACATCTCTTATTCAGTGGGTTG
Source organism: Bacteroidota bacterium (assembly GCA_039191945.1). GTDB lineage: Bacteria > Bacteroidota > Bacteroidia > Cytophagales > Cyclobacteriaceae > JAWPMT01. The sequence continues at coordinate 1,957 of JBCCXG010000051.1, read as the reverse complement.
TATCGTGGGTTGAAAGTAATAAAGCCGGGATCCAGACCCGCTTGCGTAGGATCAAAATCAGGAGAAGCAAAGACCTCCTCCAGTGACATGGGCTCGCTGTCCCCGATGGCATCGAAAACGGGGTCAGTGTAGACCGCAAAAGGATACTGCTTACCCGGACCTGCATACAAAGCCTGAATGAGCTCACCAATCTTGAACGGGTTGGGGTCCTCCAGTAGCTCCGCCACCGATTGATCATAGGGCTGTAGTCCCCCCTTACCTTTGGTCAGGTTGAACACACTCACACTAACCATACCTGGTCCATCAATGACAAAAGAGTACCACAACGTCTTCCGTGTTCGGAAGTGCTGTTGGTTTTCACTAGCGGGATACTGATTGAGATCGTAATGGCCAGGTGTAGATCCGAGTGCCCAACAGTAACTTTCTGGGTATAGCTCTGCAGGATAAGCAGGATTGACATGTCTGGGGTCGTCCGGAAAGGCACCGGTTCGACAAGTGAAAAAGTCATTGGTCCAGTTGCGTCCCGGGAAGCCAGGAGCTGGATTGCCACTCAAGAAGTCTTCCTCGTTCATGAACCAGGGTTTGCCATCACCAGGGATGGACCCCATATCATAAGTGTTTTCTACCAAGTCAAATCGGGTTTCCTGCATCTTGTTGACGGTCAGGGTTGGTTTCACAGAGGAGTTCTGACCATCTGAATAGACCACAAGCGTATACTGACCCGGTTGCATCCCGCAATACTCCAGGTTAGGACCACAAGGTGACAGTGGGTTGTTGGGGTTATCGCGATCATTGGCGTCCTGATTATTGAGTCTTGTAAGACCCTCTTGATCAGGCACACCGTCTCCATCGCCATCATTTACCCAATACGGGAATACTTCACCTTGCTCGACTCCGCCGAAGATGGCATATGACTCCCATCGCAAGGAAAAGGTGTAGTAAGTTGCCCATTGATAGCCCTCGTCCACCACTTTTTGCGGGAGCTCGTGCACTCCGGGATCCCCAAGATCTGGATCGCACTGATTGATGGTGGCCCGCTCAAAGGGGTATGCGGTGGCGTAGGATGGATACGCCGATATGGTCTGCCGGTTGAGCTCATAGTAGATGTCGCCTTGCCAAGATGGATTGTTCGTACGATTGAAGGTACTTGCCAGAGCTTCGTCAGGACTGATTCTTCTGATCCTGATGGTGTTCTCAAAGTCCCTTAGGTCATTGCCGGCAACTCCAATAGGGCGCTTATATCCTTCCTGTGGGTTGACGCCATCAAAGCTACCTCCACCCGCGTAATACACAATCGTGTAGTCGCCCTCAGGTAGTTTTTGAGGGTTGCACAGGTCAAGATTGGACCTCCAAGTGGGCGATGTGGTAAATGTACCCAACCGGCAGGAAGCGTCCGAATTGCTCAATTCTACGTCCACAGGTTCAATCGGATTGGCCGGCGTACTTCGTATGTCCTGACCCACCAACTGCGCCTTTGACACATGTCCGGAATAAAGCTGAATGGCTGGGTAGTCCGTTTTGGCATAATAAGTCCCTACGATTTCTATGAACTCACCTTCTCCGTTTTCCGTATTGCCAATGCTAAACTCCCGAAAGAACATCTTGTCATAGACATCCCTACCGTTGTACTGACAGGGGCCTTCTCCGTTGATGGTGTAGACGTGAGCATCACAAGTGACAAAAGCCGACTGACTTTCAAGGTAGGACCCATCATCCGGCAGATCCAGGGTATCCATTTGTTCTGCCAGCTCTGGCTTGCTGAATTGAGGAACATCAATCGGTCTATTACGAAACAAGAATGAAGGTTCACTCACAGTCCCGACATTTTCATCGTCACCAAAGGCCGCAGAGGCCGTGACCACAGCGTTCGTGGTTGCCCGGCCCACACCCTGGGCGCCGCGGCCCGAATGATAGCCCTGATAACAGCCCATCAGCGCGATGATGAAGCCGAACACAG